>CAXMNO010000302.1:0-8465 GCA_964194655.1 uncultured Acidimicrobiia bacterium | reverse complement strand
ATTTCCGCGCGTTTGAGTGCTGACGTTTCGATCCTGCAACAGGCGGGAACGAACGCATCCCAGGGCGCATCCGTGCTTCAAGTCGCCGATGGCGGTTTGGCGCGTATCGCCGACGTGTTGCAGCGTCTAGCGGCTCTTACGGCTCAGTCGCTGTCGGGTGTGCCGTCGGACACGGAACGTGGTTTCATCAATGCTGAATATACGCAGCTTTTGGCTGAAATCGATGGGATCGTGGCGAGCACGACCTTCAACGGCCAGACGCTTTTGAATGGTACCGCTTTGGGCGCCAACTCTCAGCTTGATTTCTTGGTTGGGACCGCAGCCACCGATCTGATCAGCGTCGACTTTGCGGCTGATCTCGGTGCCGCGGACTTTCTCGCGGCAACCTTGACCGTGATAACCGGTGTTGACACGTCCGCCAATGCGGTAATTGCACTTGGTGAAGTCAACGCGGCGATCGATACTATTTCCGCGGCACGTGCGAATACGGGTGCCTTCATCTCGCGGTTCGAATTCCGAGGTCAGCAGATTGCAACTTCGATTGAAAATATCGAAGCTGCAAACTCGACCATTCAGGACGTTGATATCGCGGCCGAACAAAGCCGTTTGGTTGCAAATCAGGTCTTGGTTCAGGCCGCTGTTTCGGCCTTGACCCAGGCTAACCAGATCCCGCAGACGCTTCTGCGAGTTCTACAATAAACGGGCTAAAGCGATGGGGTGGGAGCTGAAAAGCTCCCGCTTCCCCGCCCCGATTGCCCAAGCACCACTGACGTTAGGACGTCGTTGAGAAATGGTTGATTCTATCAAAACCACCTTCTCTGCTTCCGCAAACGCAGTTGTTGTAAAACCGCCGGTGCCAGTGCGCACCAATCGACCGGCAGTTTCCGTAAGCGAAGCAGTACCGGTACGTAAAAGTAAACCAGTAGACGTGTCGCAAGAGGTTAAAGTACGTGCGGCAGTTGTGGATTTAGGTAAGCGTGCAGCCGCGAACCGGCCGTCTGTCTTACCCCGACCGTCTATCTTACCATTGTCTAATTCAGGCTTAACGACTTACCGCGACCAGGAGAGCGGCAGGGTCATAATTCGCGTGTTTGACCGTGAGACCGGTGATGTTTTGGTGGAGCTGCCACCTGAGACGCAACGCAGCTCTCTAAGGCCACCCGATCCGCCACCTTTATTAGGGACACGCACAGTAATTGATGCCTAAAACACCCCTCGCGAACCTTCGGAGGGGTGTTTTGTTTTTTAATAAAATTGAAGGCATTTCAGCTTAGCCTTTGCAAGGTTATCAGGAGTTTGTTTTATGGCCATCGCAGGCACCCTAGGTACGATCAGTTTCATCGAAGGCCGCCCGTTGATTACGGGCGGTGCGTCGGGATTGAATACGGCCGCCTTGGTCGAGGCCGAGCTGCAGGCCCGCCGCTTGCCAGCGGTGAAGCTTGAAAACCGCATTACCGAAAACGATACGCAGATAGCGGCTTTCACCGATTTACAAGCCCTACTGCAAACGCTTGGTGACTCTTTAAACGGATTACGCAATCCGCCCGGTTTCTCCAACCTCAATGATGATATTTTTGAACTTAATGCTGCATTCTTGAGCTCGTCCAGCACAACGCCGGCGACAAATCTGCTAGGCGCTACAGTCGATAGCACAGCAGCAGATGGCATCATCGATCTCGAGATTTTGCAGATTGCCACTGCTCACAAGGTCTCGAGCGATCCTATTGTCGATGTCACCGCGGCACTTGGTGTGACTGAAACTTTGACGATTGGTCTTGTGGGAGCACCAGTCGAAGAGCAGTTCAATCTATCAATCGATGCAACGACGACGACGGCAGACATTGTGGCTGCGGTGAACTCACAAAGTGGCACGACCGGTGTGCGCGCATCGCTAATTAAAGTAAGTGACACGGATTCGCGCCTTGTTTTCACCGCGACTGATACCAATCGCAACATCGAACTTGTGGGGACGACCGGCGCTACGACTGCGGCGTTAGGGGTTTCGGCCGATAATGGCGTGACCTACACGAACGTCTTGAAAGCGGCCCAACCCGCGCAGCTTCTGGTCAATGGTATTACGGATCCAATTTTCCGTGATACCAACGAGATCGATGACATTTTTCAAGGCGTAACGCTTGATTTACTGCTCGCCGAACCCGGAACGACGATCACCTTGGAAATCGAGCCGGATTTGAGCGCCGTCCGCCAAACGATCACAGACTTCGTTGAATCCTATAATGCTGTGCGGGCATTCCTGATCGAACAACAGAAGATAAGCGGGGAAGGTGAGGTTTCCGAGACGGCGATCTTGTTCGGGAGCAATACGGTTCGCACACTTTCCTCGGATTTAGGCAACGATGTTGCGTCAATCGTACCGGGTTTGGGCGCGACTGCTCTTTCCAATTTTCGCGATTTAGGGATTGAGTTCGACAGCGAAAACTTCCTCACCCTTGACACCGGTAAGCTGGATAGCGCGTTGGTCGATGATATAGACCAGATCCGCGACCTATTGGGCTTTGGTTTCGCAGCGGATTCCCCACGCGTTAACATTGTGGCCAGGGAAAACCTGGTTGAAGTGGGGACTTTTACGATTGATTTCCCAGCAGGTGCGATCGATGGGACGAATGTTCAAGTCGCCGGTGTGGATGCTTTCGAGATAGACGGCAGCGTCGTTCGTGGCCTCGCTGGAACGATCTATGATGGTTTGGTTCTCGGCTATGCGCGTGATACCAGCGATGCGGGTGAGGCGGCAGAAAGCATTACTTTTACGACGACGACGGGTCTTGCTGAGCGTCTTTTCCAAACAGTTGAGAATTTCATTAACCCAACCGATGGCTTGATTACGGGCGAAATTACCCGGTTTCAAGAGCAAAACGTCGACTTCTTGGCAGAAATCCGCGCGATTGATGCGCGTATTGCTCTTATTCAGGCTTCACTGCTCGTGAAGTTTGCGGCGCTCGAGCAGGCCATTCTTCAAGCAGACGCGATTTCAAGTCAGTTGCGTGCCTTCCTTGATGCAAGCACGAACAACTAACGCGGAGGTCACGGTCTCGTTTCGCAAGGCATTAGGCTTTCATGACTTGGTGCTTAAGTGAGAGTTAGGAAATTTATACGGTGTCCCAGAATTACAGTGCTGCTTCTGCCTATAAAACCGCCGCTGAAAATGTCAGTTCATTACGCGCGGTGGTCATGCTCTACGACGGGATGATCCAAGCCATTTACAGCGCGAGGCGCGCCATAGAAGAAGGACGCATCGAAGATCGCTTTAATGCGACGCAGAAGGCGAGCAAAATTCTCTTGGGCCTCCAGGCCAACCTCGATTTCGATCAAGGTGCCGATGTCGCCGTTATGCTGGATGGTTTTTACCACACAATCTTCCGCGACCTACAGCGCATCAACATGGATAACACGCAAGAGGCTTGCGACGGCGTGATTGCAGCCTTGAAAGATGTGCGTTCGAGTTGGGTGGAATTGGCGGATCGCCATGACCGTGGTGAGTTGCAAGACGGGCCCCCAGCCCCGGATGGTGCATCCCCCCAATCCTACGATGCGCAATCAAAGCCCACGGCATCCGACAGCAATCCCGACGAGCCAGCCCCGCAAGGCGGCCTCACGATATCTGTGTAGTCCTGCATCGGTATAGTCTCTCGGCCTATTGTATTTCGCTGGCAGTTCAAGACTTCCTGAACACTAAGGTGTAGCTCATCGGAAGCTCTGGCCCCTGTTTCTCCACATTCCAGAAGGTGTTTGAGATGTGGTCGGGATGTTCGCGAAAGTGTTCGATCCGCCCCATGCCGGCTTCTATGGCACAGGTGAAAATATCCGAGAGCTTGTGCTGGAACGAGTAATTCGGCGAAGCCTTGTATGTCCCACCGTCATAGTAATCGAGTCCATCACTTTCGACGAAGGGCTCTTTCGAAAAATACGAGTAGTTCCATAAAACTGGATCTTCTGCTTTGCCAGGCTCATGCATACCCATGATCGGGTGTTCCTCGGAAATGAAGAACTGGCCACCTGGTTTTAACAGCCGGGCGACGACTTGCATGAAGCCCGGTAAATCAGGCATCCAGGACAGAACACCAATGGTGATGAACAGAAGATCGAAAGACTGGTCGAAGGCGGCAGGGATTTCATAAACATTCGCGCATTCGAACGCGCAGTCGGTACTCGCAGCCTCGTTCAGTTCCTTAGCCTGCTCGATAAAGCCGGGGGCTTGATCGAAGCCCACGCAGCGGCCGGCACCCATGTTCTTCACCGAGATCAATTCCCGGCCATTATTGCAGCAAAGTTGGGCGACTGACTTTCCCGTAACGCCAATTTTTTCAAAGACTTCCCGCTCAACATCCATCAAGCAGGAATAGCCGGGTTCCCTACAGGCTTTGATCAAGCGCGCCTGGTTTTGTCCTCGATGCAGCGGGGCCGCCTCATCCCACGCCTCGCGATTGGCGGCAACGTACTCTTCGGTTTTCATGATTGCTCTCACTGCTAAAGCGGGACGCTTGAGGGTAGGGAAAAAAATTGCTTTTGCAATCCCGACAATTTGAATATCGCATCCTTCGAATTAGGTGTAATAAGACGTGAGTGAATAACGGCTTGCCGGTCAAGAGTAAGCGTTACGCCGGCCACGTGTTTGGCATAGATGAAGGGAGCAGGTTATGACACTTAGAATAAATGACGATGCACCGAATTTCATCGCAGAGACAACTGAGGGGACGATAAATTTTCACGAGTTTATCGGTGATGGTTGGGCCATCCTCTTTTCGCACCCCAAGGACTTCACACCCGTTGGCACGACTGAGCTTGGCTATCTGGCTGGCTTGAAGTCCGAGTTCGAAAAACGGAATTGCAAGATTATTGGCCTCAGTATCGATGGTGTTCGCGACCACGAAGCCTGGTCGAAGGATATCGAGGAAACGCAGGGCCACGCGGTGAACTATCCGTTAATTGGCGATCCGAGCCTAGAGGTGGCAAAGGCTTACGGTATGCTACCCGCTGGTGCAGGCGAGACGTCGGATGGCCGCACGGCAATGGACAACGCGACCGTGCGCACTGTCTTCCTTGTCGGGCCCGATAAGAAGGTTAAGCTGAACCTGACTTATCCCATGTCGACGGGTCGGAACTTCGACGAGGTTTTGCGGGTTCTCGATTCTTGCCAACTAACGGCCAAGCATAAAGTCGCGACGCCGGTGAATTGGCAGCCAGGCGAGGATGTCATCATAATTCCCGCCGTCTCCAACGAGGAAGCGCGCGAGAAGTATCCGCAAGGCTGGAAGGAACCAAAACCCTATATCCGGATCGTTCCGCAGCCCCAGAATTGAGTGGAATTAAGGGCCTGTGTCTATTGGTTCTGAAAACTACTCACTTTGAGCCAGATAACTCTCGATTACGGTGATGATGGCATCTTTAACGTCATCGTCTTCGATCTGCTTGAGCAGTCCTTGCAGCTTGGCCGTTTTGCCATCGACTTTACCCTCAAGTGAAGCCCCATCGTCATGCCGAAGGCCTTGGAAAAAGTATTCAATCGGTTTGCCTAAAATTTCTGAAATCTCCCAGAGGCGCGCGATGCCGATGCGGTTTTCACCGCTTTCGTATTTTTGAATCTGCTGGGAGGCGATTTTTAAGGCGGACGCGAGCTGCTTTTGTGTAAGGCCAGATGTCTTGCGCGCTATCTTTAAGCGGCGCGCGACTTTGAGGTCTATCTCGCTGGCCGTCATGACCTAGAGGGTTGAGGCTTTGGGGGCTGAGGCCTAGGGGCTGCTTGCTGGAGATCGATCCACTCTGGCTGCTCTGCTTCTAGCACCTGGCCGCCTGCTTCCAGTTGAGCGTCCTTTTCCAGCGCTTCCAGACGCAACAGTGCCAGTGCGCGTGCGCCTGCGACCGAACGGATTTCCCCAACTTCCCGGCCGTCTTGGAGGATAGCAGTGCCAGACGCCGGTGCTGTGCCTTCGAAGCGCACGGGCAGCAGGCGCTTTTTGATAAGGGCGCGATACTTCGTTCTGGCCGTTAATTCTTGGCCAACGTAGCAACCCTTTTGCCAGTCGGCCCCGCCTAGCTCGTCAAAGCCGTTTTCAAGGAGGATCGCTTTCTCGACTTCCATATCGCGGCTGCCATCGGGAAGACCGCAGGCTATGCGTTTAGAATCGTAATCCTGCTCGGATGCGAGAGTGAAATTTGCTTGTAAAAGCTCTTGAGCACCCTCGCGCGGCAAGATTATGCGGGCACCGACTGCGCTTAAGCGCGGATCGACGAAAGCAATGCCTGTCTCGAAGATCGCAGTGCTTCCAGGTATCTCTGGCAATCCTAGCTTGGCGAAGAGATCCTCCCCCCATGCAGCGGCGACAATCCAATCGGGGCCCGCAAGCTCTAAAGTCACCTTAGCTCTCAAGCGGTAACGCGATAGCCGTAATTTGAGATCTTCCAGGCGCGCAGCCTCCCCCTCAAGGACGAACGTGGCGTCTTGTTCACAAAGGAAGAAATCGTGCAGATACTTTCCTTGCGGCGTTAGAAAAGCCGCCCAAATGCTTTTCGTTGGCGAGACCTTGGTCACGTCGTTAGAAATCAGCCCCTGCAAGAATGGAACACGATCTTCGCCCTTTATATAAAGCAAGGCACGGCTTGGGAGTGGCGTTGCAAAGGCTTTGGTCATCTTAAATCCTCAACGTTTCATGACTATAGGTTTGGCACGGCACGTGCCTATAGATTTGGCACGGCACGTGCCTGGGATCAAGCGCGAGTGGTTCACAAGAAATTTCACGAAAATGGCCATTGCCACCGGCGGATTCTGCGGTCTTAACTCGCAGGCGTAAATTTCTCGACTCTCCGAGTTAAAGCAGAAGGTGTCACATGACCTCTATCGTTCTTTCCCAAAGCCAACGAAAAGAGCCACTAATCGAGACACGCCTAAAGGTGGTAACCTGGAATATCTGGTGGCGTTACGGCCAATGGCAAGAGCGCCAACCCCTAATAATCGACACTTTGAAGCGCCTTGATCCAGACATCGTTTGCTTGCAAGAAGTTTGGCAGGACGAGGAGGGAGCTCAGGCCGATATCCTAGCTGATGCGCTCGGGTTTTCGGCGGCTTACTTCGATTCAGGCCCGCGCAGTGGGGTTGGCTTCGGCAATGCGATCCTATCACGCTGGCCCATCGAGGAAACGGCAACAACCCAATACACACCCGCACCCAGCGATAAGGCCGGCAGTCCAGATGGCGGGCGAGGGGCCCTTTTTGCCAAAATCGCCGGGCCAAGAGGGGTAATTCCGGTTTTTTCGACTCATCTGTCCTGGAAGCTCGCTGAAAGTGGTTATCGGCAAACCCAGGTGCGTGAGCTTTGCAGCTTCATCAAGCAGCACACGATCGAAGATTATCCGCCCATTGTCGGGGGCGACTTCAATGCCGAGTCTAATTCAGCGGAAATTCGCATGATGACGGGCGAAGACATACCGGCGGCAGACGGACTTAGCTTTCACGATTGTTGGCGTTTCGCCGCACCAGGTGCCCTTGGCATTACCTGGGATAACTGTAATCCTGTCGTGGCGAATACTTTGGAGCCCGACCGGCGTATCGACTACGTCTTGGTGGGAGAGCCTTTTAGCGGGGGCAAAGGCCACGTCTGCAGCGTCGAGCTGATTGGAAACGAAGCCCAAGACGGATTATATCCCAGCGATCATTTCGGTGTTGCCGCTGAACTGCGCTACTAGAGCACTTTTAATGATCTCTCGATCATGAAAATCTCTCTAAGGTCTTATTATCACGCACTTTCCGGGCGCAAAACCGCACACACTTTTGCTGAAAGTGCTCTGATTATCACGCACTTTCCGGGCGCAAAACCGCACACACTTTTGCTGAAAGTGCTCTAGCGCTTAAGCTATAGCTCTACGTGACCACCCGCAGCTTGCGCTCGAATATTTGCAAGGCCTTGGTGAGGGTGTGAGCGCGCGATAACTTTGCAGGACCGCTCAGGACCCGGAATTCCCAGCCTTTTCGTATTCGCTGCTTGGCGATCGAAAAGAGGGGGGTGTCATGCGCGTGCCGGAAAACGGAGAAGGTAGCTTGCCCGGCAATCTGGTCAATGGCGTAATCGCGCCATTCCCCACTCGCAACGCGTCGGCTGTAAAGAGAGAGGAGCTGATTAAGCTCGTTTCGATCGAAGAAGGCTTTGCGGTTTTTGTATTCGTGGCGGTAATCGTCGATTCGATAGAGCTTGGTCATGAGTAAGCCAGAAACTCCTGCAGTGTTTCGAGGCGAGGTCATTGCGACCTTCGTTTTCTATCTCTGAATATTGAGTTTCCCGCAAAAATGAGCGTTCGTCTAGATGAGATGTGATGCTTTCTAAAAACCTATGACCATACGATGTCAACGTAGATGGTTGCTAGAGAAAGTCTAGTCAGTTCAGAAGTTTAAGTATCGTTTAACTTATCGGTGCACAGGTTTTGCACGCCTAAGACCCTCTCGTCACCTCGTAACG
>CAXMNO010000301.1:0-8189 GCA_964194655.1 uncultured Acidimicrobiia bacterium | reverse complement strand
CGTAGCGGCCGCACTCGAACCGGTCGAAATAGACTTCGCCGCGTATCTTCTCGCGTAAACTGCTTTCAAGGCCCGAGGTGGCATTGGCGGCGGCGGTGATGGCCATGCTTTTCCCTTGACGTAATTTTGAATGCATAATTAAATATTACACGACTTGATAGCGTTTCCTCAAGTCCGTCAAAGCGCCAATGACTGTCAAAGCCACAAAACTGGGGCAAAGATAAAAAAATGCCCAAACATCGATTATCGCCGCCGTTCATTCTTGTGAGGTTTTAATGCGCCAGGCTGGCCGCCATTTTTTACAAATTCCGGGACCCTCCAACGTTCCAGACCGAATTCTCCGGGCGATGGACAATGCGGTAATGGATCATCGCGGTCCTGCTTTTGCCGATCTTGGGCTTAAAGTGCTGGGCGGTATGAAGACGATCTTCAACTGCTCAGGCCCGGTTGTGATTTATCCAGCCTCCGGGACAGGTGCATGGGAAGCAGCCCTGGTCAATACGCTCTCGCCCGGCGACAAGGTCTTGACGGTGGAGACAGGGCATTTCGCCAGCCTATGGCTGAAGCTTGCTGGGCGCCTTGGTATCGATACGGAGATACTTGAGACCGATTGGCGTTCGGGTGCTCGTCCGCAAGAAATCGAAGAACGCCTGCGTGCCGATAAAGCTCACGAGATCAAGGCGCTTTGTGTCGTGCACAACGAAACCTCAACCGGCGCTACTTCGCGCATCGGTGCTGTGCGCGAGGCGATGGATGCAGCAGGGCACCCGGCGTTGCTGCTTGTTGACTCGATATCGGGGCTTGGCTCGGCCGAATTCAAGATGGACGAATGGGGTGTGGACGTGGCGATTGCAGGCTCCCAAAAGGGGCTCATGCTGCCGCCGGGTCTTTCCTTTAATGCGCTGAGCGAAAAGGCAATCGCCGCCTCAAAGTCGTCAAGCTTGCCAAAGTCCTATTGGGCTTGGGACGAAATGCTGGGGGCTAATCAAAGGGGTTATTTTCCCTATACGCCCGCGACCAATCTTCTTTATGGCTTGTCTGAGGCGCTAGATATGCTGCACGAGGAGGGCCTTGAAGCCGTCTATAGGCGCCACGCACGCCATGGCGAGGCAACGAGGCGCGCTGTCCAGGCTTGGGGGTTCGAGACGCAGTGCCTAGAACCACTCGATCACTCCGCAGTTTTGACGGCTGTTCGCTTGCCGGGTGGCTATGACGCCGATGCGCTGCGGGCCACCATCCTCAAGCACTTCGATATGTCGCTCGGAAATGGTTTATCGAAAATCGCAGGGCGGGTCTTTAGGATTGGTCACCTTGGCGACTTCAATGATTTAATGCTGATGGGCACTTTATCGGGCATTGAAATGGGGCTGTCCCTTGCAGACGTGCCGCACCAAATAGGCGGTGTGGCCCGCGCGATGGACTATCTGAAGGAATCAGCCCAAAGTGACGGGCTCGCCGGTGCCGCTTAATAGAGCATTGCAGAATGAACGAAGGCTCGGAGGTAGAAGAGTAAAAAGGGAGCACTAAGAGAATTTCACCAATTGAATTTGGATCAAGGGTCCGGCCTTAAGGTCGGATTGAAACCAAAGAAACAGCTGGGAGGAAATCATGGGAAATATCATTAAGACGTTCGTGTTGGCAGCCGCACTTTCTGCGGCGTCGTCGCCGGCTTGGGCAGAACCAATTGTTCTGAAGTTCGGCCATGTCGGAAAGCCAGGTTCGTTGTTTTCGGCATCCGTCGAGGAATTCGCCAAGCGGGCAAACGCGAAACTGGGCGATAAGGCCGTGGTACAGGTCTTTGGTTCCTCTCAGTTGGGCAAGGATAAAGAGCTTCTGCAAAAGCTAAAGCTCGGCCAGATTACCTTCTCGCTCCCTTCTTCAGTGATGTCCTCGGTTGCCGATGAGTTCGGCATTTTCGAAATGCCCTACATCATCAAAGATCGCGAGCACATGAAAAAGGTGCAAGGCGCAATGGGGAGCGATGTCTTCCAGAAGGCAGCCAACGCAAAGGGCTACCAGATCCTCTCCTACTGGGAAAACGGCTTCCGGAACATCACCAATAATACGCGTCCGGTGAACAAGCCTGAAGATCTTAAGGGCATCAAGCTGCGCACGCCTAAGGGCGCATGGCGGGTCAAAATGTTCAAGCTTTACGGCGCGAACCCGACGCCGATGGCCTTTTCGGAAGTCTTCACGGCCTTGAAGACAGGCGTTATCGACGGCCAGGAAAATCCCTACGCCCAGATCTGGAGCGCGAAGTTCCAAGAGGTTCAAAAGTACCTCTCGATCACGGGCCATGTTTATACACCGGCCTATGTGCTGGTCTCCGAAAAGCACTTCGCCGAGTTGCCGGAGGATATTCAGAAAATCCTGATCGAAACGGCTGAGGAAACCCAAGGCTACGTCTATGAGCTGGCAGCACAGTTGGAAACCGATCTTCTAACGAAGCTTAAAGATGGCGGTATCACGGTGAACACGGCTGACAAAGATGCGTTCATCGCGGCTTCCAAACCGATCTATGAAGAGTTTGCGGCAACAGTCGATGGTGGCGCTGATCTCATTGCGACCGTACAGGGGCTCGCCAACTGAGGCCTCAATAGCCTTGTTAAGATAACCTCGCCTTTATAACCCGGACGCGCGTTCGAGGGAGAAGGTGAGGTTTCTTTTCGAAGCGGTGGAAATCCGGCGTGACCTCGGGGCCAGAGAGGGTTTTGGATGCTTGAGCGCATCAGCAAAGTTTTGGAAACACTCCTTGAGTGGATCTTGATCAGCTTGATGATCGTCCTCACGATCATCGTCATCGTTGCCGTCGTTTACCGCAAGCTTGACGCGTCACTTTCCTGGTACGACGAGGTCGCGTCTATCACACTCGCCTGGGTTACCTACTATGGCGGTGCGCTTGCGGCTTTAAAGCGAAAGCACATCGGCTTCGATACTTTGCTGCTTTCTATCCCGATGCCGCTGCGCATGGTGGCGACTGCTGTTGCAGAGGCATTTGTCCTCGGGTTTTTCCTCCTTCTCGCCTGGGCGGGATGGGAGGTTTTGTTGGTGCTTGAGGGTGATTCCTTAGTCAGCCTGACTTGGGTGCCAGTCCAGTTAACCCAATCCGTCATCCCAATCGGTGCCGCGCTTTTCATTATTTGCGATTTGCTCAGTTTTCCGAGTTATTGGCGTATGGTTGCGCGCGGGGTGTCGCTGGAGCACGCGGAAATCGAGGCTGAGATTGAAGCGGAGATGAAGCGCCGATGACCGTCTTTCTTGTATTTGTAGCCCTTGTTGCGCTGATCTGCTTGAACGTTCCGATTGCGGTTTCGCTCGCGATTGCCGCAGTCTTTGGCTTGATCTTAACGGAAGGGACTGGCTCGCTGGTAACCGTCGCGCTCGATATGTATGACGGCTCCACCAAGTTCTCCCTCATCGCGATTCCAATGTTTGTGCTGGCCGGTGCCATCATGAACGCAGGCGGGATCACCGATCGCCTGATAAATTTCATCGGCGCCATCATGGGCTTCATCCGTGGCGGGTTAGCGATGGTGAATATCGGGGTTTCGCTTTTTTTCGCTGAGATTTCAGGTTCCGCCGTTGCCGATGTCGCCGCCATTGGTTCGATCATGATTCCCCAGATGAAACGGCGAGGCTATTCCGCCCCGTTTTCGGCAGCCGTCACATCTTCGTCTGCATCGCTGGCCATCATCATCCCGCCCTCGATTCCGATGATCATCTATGCGGTCTCCGCCAATACCTCGGTCGAGCAGCTTTTTGTGGCGGGCCTCGTTCCAGGCCTGCTTGGGGCGGCGGGGTTGATGGGCGTCGCCTATGCTTTTGCCGTGCGCTACGACTTGCCGGTGGAAAAGGCCTTCAACTTCAAGGAAGTGCGAAGAACCTTTGTCGAGGCGCTGCCAGCCTTCGCCCTTCCAGTCATTATCCTGGGCGGAATTTTCGGCGGCTTTGTTACAGCGACCGAAGCAGCGGGCCTTGCTGTTCTTGCAGCTGTTCTGATCGGCGCCTGGTATCGCGAGGTCGATTTCAAGCGGCTGAAAACTGCTATGCTGGATGGCGGGAAGCAGACCGCTGTGGTCATGTTGTTGGTGGCAGCTTCCGTCTTGATGGGCGGTTTTTTGACCCGCGCGCAGTTGCCTCAAGAATTGGCCCAGCAACTGTTATCCCTTACCGATAACAAATACCTAATCTTATTGATCTTGAACGTATTTTTCCTCGTGATTGGATTTTTCCTACATTCCGTTGCCGCGATCATCCTCGTTATCCCCATCGTCGTTCCCCTGATCGAACAGGTGGGCATTGACCCGGTGCACTTTGGCCTGATCGTGACATTGAATTTGGCGATCGGACAGCAGACGCCGCCCGTGGCGTCCGTTCTCATTACCTCGTGCTCGATTGCGAAGGCGAACATCTGGGATGTTTCTAAGATCAACATTTACTTCGTCGGCGTGCTCTTGATGGTTCTCCTTCTCTGCACTTATGTGCCTGTAGTACCAATGTTCTTGGTCGAGCTTTTTTACAGATAAGAGGGAATGGATAAATCCGATATGACGGATATAGCGGGCGAGGAAGAACTGCTTTTCGAAGAGCGTGAGGGGATTGGGCTCGTTACCTTCAACAGGCCACAGGCACGCAATGCGCTCACCTTTGCGATGTATGAAAAGTTGGCTGAGATTTGTTCTGCTGCCGGCGAACGTAAGGACCTTAAAGCCCTCATCATGACGGGCGCTGGTGAAAGGGCCTTTGCCGCAGGCACCGATATCGCCCAATTCAGAAGCTTTAACAGCGCCGAAGACGCTCTCGGCTATGAAGCAAAAATGGACGAGGTTTTGGATGCGGTGGAAGCTTGCGCCGTGCCGACAATCGCGGCGATTACAGGGGCTTGTACAGGTGGAGGTGCGGCAATCGCGGCTGCTTGCGATATCAGGATTGCTTCCAGCGATCTGAGGTTCGGCTTTCCGATTGCGCGCACGCTTGGCAATTGCCTATCGATTTCCAGCCTCTCGCGCCTTTCAGTGTTGATCGGTGTGGCACGGACACGTGAGATTATCTTTACAGCTCGCCTGATTGAAGCAGAAGAAGCACTGCAAATCGCGCTCGTCTCTGAAATTCTTGAAGAGGCTAGCGAGATTATGCCGCGCGCTTGGGCTCTGGCAGAGACGATTGCGGGCCACGCTCCCCTGACACTGCGTGCGACAAAAGAGGCGCTTCGCCGTCTTCGCCTTCATCAATGTGGCGGTGAGGATGATGACCTCATCGCACTTTGCTACACCAGTGAGGATTTCAAGGAAGGTTTGGAGGCATTTTTGGCGAAAAGAAAGCCGCAATGGAAAGGAAAATGACAGGCCCGCTGAAGGGCATGAAGGTGGTGGAGCTGGCCCACATCATGGCGGGTCCAGCTTGCGGGTTGATGCTGGCGGATATGGGGGCCGATGTCATCAAGGTCGAGAAGGCAGCAGGCGGTGATGATAGTCGCAGGTTCTTGCCACCGGACATAAAAGGCGAGTCGGCTGCCTTCATGATGATGAACCGCAATAAACGCGGTATCTCGCTTGATCTTAAAAAGCCTAAGGGCAAGGAAGCGCTGTTGAGGCTCCTAAAAGAAGCCGACTGCGTGATCGAAAACTATCGCCACGACACGATGGAGAGGCTGGGCCTCGGCTACGAGACGCTGAAAGAGCTGAACCCGGGCCTCATCTACTGTGAGATTTCTGGCTTTGGGCGAACCGGTCCCTACGCCGAAAAGGGCGGCTTCGATCTGATTGCCCAAGGGATGTCCGGCTTGATGGCAATTACGGGGGAGGGGCCAGGGCGCCCGCCGGTGAAGGTCGGGGCACCAGTTTCCGATATCACAGCGGGCATCTTGGCGGCGATGGGCTGTGCTGCTGCTTATGCCCACAAACTCAAGACAGGCGAGGGGCAGCGCGTGGACACCTCTCTCTTTGAAGCCGCCATCACGCACACCTACTGGCAATCGGCGATTTGCTTTGCAACCGGGGCCTCGCCCGGACCTATGGGATCGGCCCACCCCTTGAATGCACCCTATCAGGCCTTTCGGACAAAAGATGGCTGGGTCAATCTTGGTGCCGCGAACCAAGCAAATTGGGAGCGCACATTGATGGTTTTGGGTGCGGAGGTCTTGGTTGATGATCCGAGGTTCAAAACAAACGCAGAGCGGATGAAAAACCGAGGGGAGCTCGAAGAAGTTCTTGCCGGCTACTTCAAAACGGCGACAACGGCGAAATGGATCGAGGCGTTGGAGGCGGCAAGCGTCCCCGCAGGGCCCGTCCTTTCAATTGCGGAAATGCATCAAGACCCACAGACCCTAGCACGTGAAATGGTGGTGGAGGTAGATCACCCCGTGGCCGGATTGGTCAAGACGATTGGCGCGCCGGTAAAGTTCCATGGAACACCCGGCGGCATCCATCGTCCAGCCCCACTCTTTGGGGAGCACACGAAGGAGGTCTTGCTGGAATTTGGCTTTAGCGATAGTGAAGTCGCAGCAATGATCGAAGATGGCAGTGCCATCGAAACGAAAAGGACGTAAGAGTTTTTCATGACGGATATAAAGCTTGTTGAAGCGAAAAAAATCATCGCGGCGGCCTTCGAAAAGGCAGCAGAACTGGGCCTAAAACCCCTATCGGCCGCGATTTTAGGAGCTAGTGGTAGCCTGAAGGCTTTGGAGTGTCAGGATGGCACGAGCTTGATGCGGCCTAAAATTGCCCACGGTAAGGCTTTTGGGGCAATTTCCATGGGTATGGGGTCACGCAGCCTTTTTGAGAGGGCCGAAGTGCAGCCTTACTTCATCTCGGCAATGAACTCCTTGGCCGACGGTGCGCTTGTGCCGGTACCGGGCGGGGTTCTTATTCGCAGCCAGGATGGTCAGCTCCTTGGTGCGGTTGGTGTTACAGGTGATACCTCAGATAACGATGAAGCTTGCGCTATCGCGGGAATAGAGGCTGTAGGATTTATGGCCGACCCAGGTGGCAGCTAGCTTTCGTTGCGGCTGCTTTGGTAAAAAAATTGACCGGTGCCTCGAAGACACCGGCCGGGAGGTTTGGCAAGTTGATCAGTGGAGGTATTTCAGGTCCTCACTCAGCCGCATCTTCGGTGAAAAGATAGGTTTCGAGTGAATCGTCCAGCGCTTCCACCCACTGCGTATGATGGGGTGGCTGCATATTTCCGGTCATCAGGGAGCGATAGGAGTTGTCCCTAAAGCCCATGATGTTTTCCTTCTTGTGGTGCTTCCACGCAAAGAAGGTCTTATTGACACCAGGAATATCAAAGCTTGGATAGTCGGTCATATCGATCAATTCTTGGATGTTTTCGCCTTGGAATTCGATCATTTGATAGGGATCCTCCAGCGCCTCTTCTTTCTTGCGCCAAGCGAGGCTGTCCTTTTCCATATCTTCGCGCGATGGCAGATCAATACGCCCCATAATGATATCGCGGGCAAACCAGGCTTGCGCATCGAACATATTGAAGGTGTACCACTGGTCTTGCATACCCAGATAGAAGAGCTTTGGGTTCTTATCCCAGACAACGCCCTTATAGAGCCCAAGCGGCCACATGCGATTTCCGGTTTTCAGCCGCAGTTCATCTGGCAGGAAGGGGAAGTGATGCAGATAGCCGGTGCAGAGGATAATCGCGTCCACCTCTCTTGATGTGCCGTCCTTGAAGTAAGCGGTTTTGTTTTCCACCCGCTCTAACAGCGGGCGTTCCTCCCAGTTATCCGGCCAGTTAAAGCCCATCGGTGCGGTGCGGTAGCTTACGGTCACGGACTTGCAGCCATACTTCCAGCACTGGGAGCCGATATCCTCCGCCGAGTAGCTGGTTCCGATCACCAGGATGTCCTTATCCTTGAACTCCATGGCGTCACGGAAATCATGAGCATGAAGGACGCGGCCATTGAAGGTACTAAAGCCCTCGAAGTGCGGGACGTTGGGTACGGAGAAATGCCCATTGGCAACGACGACATAGTCGAATTCTTCGTCGTACTCATGATCATTGGTCAGATTATGCGCCGTAACGGTGAAACGGCCGCTTCCTTCGTCGTAAGAGACACGGCGCACGGGCGTGCGAAAGCGTATCAAGTCGCGCACACCAGCCTTTTTGACGCGGCCCTCGATATAATCGAACAAGACGGCGCGCGGCGGATACGATGCAATTAGTTTCCCAAAGTGCTCCTC
>CAXMNO010000300.1:0-3825 GCA_964194655.1 uncultured Acidimicrobiia bacterium | reverse complement strand
AATCCTCACGTGTCGATATGGTCCCTATAATCTCATGGTAAAGGTCTTTCACGGCGAAAACCTTCGCCACCATCTTGGGGCCCCAGTCATTGGGCACATGACAGTCCGCGCAGGTCGCACGAACGCCCGTTCTGTTTTCGTAGTGCACGCTTTTAGCCCATTCCGGCCTGATAAATTCGCGCATCGAATGACAGGCGCCGGCACAAAAGCCTTCAGAATTGGTGACGGCGATAAAGCTATCGAACCCGACCCAGGCTATCACGCCAATAAAAAACATGAGGAACCCGCCAATCGGAATACCCAAAAGCCAGCGCGATTTTGGGCGGCGCCAAGCAGATCCTTCTTTTGGCGGTCCGCTCGAAGTTCCATCGCTCATTTGCTGTCACTCACAGGGAAAATGCGCTTTGATTGCCTCTAGAAGGCCTGCTGCTGCTGGCATATCGCGCTGGCCATAATGATCATATGCCCACTCGGTAAAGGCCCAGCGCACCTCATCCGATCTGTTTCCGGGAGGAGGAAGGCAGATCGACTGACCCTCGCCACCGTCGGTGAGGAGGAGATAGGCGTCCGTAAAGCCATTGATGAATTGCTCACATTCTGCTTCCAGGTTTGCGCCCCAGCGCGCGTCGTTGTCCCCCTCTTCACAAGGGCGCAGCAGATCGCCAACGCTATAGTGCTTCACCTCCGAGGCGCTGGCCGATAGAGAAAGGCTAAGAACGATCAGCAGGCCCAAAAGGCTTGTGAGGTACCTAGGCATCAGTTGCCATCCCCGCTCTTCGCATCAGAACGTATGGCTTCACCCATAAGCGCTTGGTGAGCTGCATTATCGAGGAAGCCCGGCTTTGAAACCTTTGCCCACATTTCCTCGTCCAAGGCTTCCTTATGGCAGCCAAGGCATAGGCCCGTGCGCTCCATCTTCGCGCGCATCTCATCAGGCAAGGGTCCGGTTCCCTGCCAGTGCGAACCGACACTCACCAACTGTTCGCCGTCCCGGGTGATAATCTGGGATAAATCCCACTTAAGTCCCGGGATAGGTTGGGATTGCAGCCGTGCATTGCTTGAGATCAGGGCGCCTTCAGCCGTTGCCAAGTCAGCCGAAAAACCTTGATCGTAGCCTTGCATAAAGCGCCCATCCTCAATGCCATAACCCAGAGCCTTGGGATTGGCATGGCAGCTTTCACACGTCCTAGCCACGCGGCCGGATGTGTGGGGCTGGACGGCTGAATGATCGATGGGGCCTTCGGGAGAGTTCCACATGATGTTATGCGCAACTGTGTTCCCGTCCTTATCGATCACCGTTGTGATGACCTGGCAGCCTGGCATTAAGGGGCTCACCCGTCCTTCGCCATTGATGCCCAAGATCGGTGTCTCCCAACGCAGATAAGAGCGGGTTTCGGAGACTTTGCCCGGGCTCGTCAAACCGTTGGTGCCAAGCTTAGCATCGGGCGTTAGGCCATCGGGCTGCACGGCATTGACATTGGCGACCCAGTCGACGTCGGTTTTACCTTCCGAATAATCGACCGTCACATGGCAGCCATAGCATTGCGGTGCCCAGTCGGCGTGACAGCTATAGCACTCCATCGTTTCCATATGCGAGCCGACCGCCTTTTTGGCGATGAGCGCGCTTTCGTCCTTCCAGCTCTCCGTTTTGTCGATTTCCTTTAAGACGGGAACTGCGAAATCCAAGCCTGAGGCGGAGTGAACAATAACTTTGTCGCCGTCTTTCACCACGTTGCCAAAGGGATTGCCGCGCGCACTCAACAAATAGCCGTCGCGGGGCTCATAGACCGTTGCCAAGCGCATGAAAGACGGAAGTTCCGTCGCCAATCCACGCGCATCACCTAGGGAGTCTTTGCCGAATTCCTCACCATAGCCGAGCGGCAACTCCCAGGGATAACTCGCGACAGTGCCGTGGCAATCGGCACACTCAACCTCGACCTGTGCCAAGGTCGTGCCGAAGATGTTGCCATCGCCATGCATATCGATCGAGGTGTGGCAGTCCTGGCACAGCAAGCCGCCTTGCGGATTACCGGGGCGGCTTTCGATCTGGTGATGGAGATCATCCTTGATATAGAGGTATCCGGGCCGCCCATGGAGGCGTTCTTGCGTTCCGCCCTTTTCATCGTACGGGCTGCCATAGGGAAATTCCATCATCCCTGGATAGCTGGTGCCGATCCGCTTGCCGCGGTTGTGACAGGTCCGGCACGTTTCAGAAGGAATGCCCGAGAACTGGATACCGTTGTGCGTTGTCTTGGTTTTCCGACTGCCGATCATCCGATGAATCATGGGGTGACCGGGCTCCGCCTTATCGATGGTGGGGTCACCGCCTTCGTAGAATCCTTCAACTCCATAGGGTACGTGACACGACGAGCAGCCCGCGCCACGGAAATCGCCGCGCCGTTGATGGCCCGTGACGCCCGTGTGGCAGCGCTGGCATTGCTGGCGGGAATAAGTTATGCCAGCCAAATTCGGGTGATCGGGAATTTGATCGACGTCGACTTCCGGCACCTGCACCAGTTCACTTGGAAACTGGTCGGGGTGCGTCTTGACCATATCCGTCATGTAGGCCTTATAGGCATCGGTGCCGATTGCAGGTGTCGGGCCATCGGTGTCCTTAATGTCGTAATTGCCCCAGTGTGCCTTGAATTTAAACTCCTCTTGAAGGCCCCAGGTCCAGAAATTACCCTGCAGCTTTCCGGCTTCCGTCGTCATGAGCGCCTTCTTCAGTCGCTCGACATAGCCTTGATGGCACAGCCCGCAGGTCTTTTCTGCGATCCAAATCGATCCTGGATCTGGATAGAAAGCATCGGCCCCGCCCGCCTCGGTAAGCCCTGCGGGCGCACCGGCGTGCGCGACTTGATGGCTTGGCGAAGAAGGCGTGCCGCCGTGACAGATGACACAGCCGCCCTGATCACCCAATGGCCGCGCCGCCGCAATTATGGCCGACATCATGCCACCATCGGAAAAGGGCTCGATCCCCTCGTGACAGGTAAGGCAACCTTGCTCCGCAGCGCGCGCGTGAAACGGTGCAGCGACAAAGAGCAAGCACAAAATGACGGCAAAACTCCGAACTACCTGCATCGTACACCCCCCCGAATAGACGTTTATCGCTATTCAAAATCGCGCTTGATCACGCGGATACTAAGCACTCAGCAGGACTTGGAATATATTATTTATTGAATATTAAACTTCTGAGGCTGGCAAGACAGAAGCGCGCCAAAAGAGAAAATTAATCCGGTGAGCCGACACGACGCAGCCCTTCTTCGATCCGTTGAAGTTCTTCCTGATCACTGTAGGAAAGGCCTTCGATATAATTGTGAATAGAAAAGCCGGGACTTATGCGCAAAATTTCCGCAGCCGACTTTCGGGCTTCCTCAATATGATCGAGTTCACTTAGCGTAACGGCCAGCGAGACGTGAATTGCAAGGAAGTCACGATTACGCTCCAACGCCTTTCGAAAAAGACGCACCGCTAAGTCCTTATCACCGGTTAAGCGATGCGCTAAGCCCAGCGCCCATAGAAACCAAGCCGGATAAGTCGGTGATAATCGCATCGCCTTGGTGATGAGTTGCACGGCTCGTTCGGGCTGCCCCGATTTATTCCTCACAACTGCCGAGAGTGCGAGGCATTCTGCGTGATTAGGTGCAAGCTCAACGGCCTTGTCCGACATTTCAATCGCTTGCGTGTGCTGCCCACGCCCCAAAAGGCAAAAGCTCATCACGCTATAAGCATCGGAACAGGAAGGATCGAGTTCGAGGGCCTTTTTCGCGCAGTCAATGGCTTGCTTAAAACCTTCCTCGCGCTCACTGGCCCTTTCCCGCCCCA
>CAXMNO010000299.1:0-12379 GCA_964194655.1 uncultured Acidimicrobiia bacterium | reverse complement strand
GCGGCGATGCGGGGCTGGCGCAGCAAGGCACCGGTCGTAAGCGCGCTGCCATTGGGTCCGAGGAATGTGGGTGCAAAGCCCGGGAGGTCTTTCAGTTCTGCTAGTTTCGCCGCGGTTGCAAGGCTCTGGCTGCGGGAGACGGCGATGCCGTTTCTCGCGTAATCGCGTGCTTCTTCCAAAAGGCGGCCAAGGGGCAGGCGTCCGCCCCAACTTTTGGCCACCTCCAGCGCTGCCTGCCAGCCCGATACGGCACCTGCGACCGTAAGGGCGGCTCTTGGGCCTCGACTGGGTATGCTGGGACTAGGAATGCCGGTGGCACTATCACCGCGGTAGGTCTCCAAGCTTGCCAATGCAGCAGCAGGGCCCGTTGCCTCTATCGCGTCAAGGCCGCCATCGCTGCACCGAAGCAGCCAGAAATTATCGCCACCGAGCGCATTCATATGCGGGTAGGCGACGGTAATCATCGCAGCCGCTGCAATCATGGCTTCAGCGGCATTGCCGCCTTCCGCCAAAACACGCCTGCCTGCGGTGCTCGCGAGCTGGTGTGGGGCCGAAATCATCCCGCCGCGCCCAAGTGTTGTATTGAGCATGCCCAATCGTCCTATTAGCGCGCGTCCTATTAGCGCTCGTGGTTTGATGAATAAACTACTGCGCATGAATTCTAACGAAGCAAGGCCATAGACGCCATTGATCAAGGCGTCCGGTAACATTCTTTTCATTACAGCGCTTGGAGGCGAAGATACCCTCACTCCTCAATTGCCAGCCATTAAAGCGAAAGGCATTCTGAGACGAGAAAAGAGCAGAATAGGAGCGCGCTCAAGTCATGGACCCAATTACGGACGTCCGGGATATATCCCGTATCGCTTACGGCTTCATGGCTTCAAAGGCCCTCTTCGCCGCGCTCAATCTTGGTGTGTTTGAGGTCCTAGCGAAAGGGCCCCGGAATCTGGAAGTACTGGCTAATGAAACCGGACTTCAGCGCCACCGGTTGCTTACGCTTTTAACCGCCCTTGTCAGCTTGGGCGTTTTGGCCAAGGAAGATAGTTTCTATTCGAATAGCTCCGCTGCCGGGCGTTATCTGGTGCGTGGTGAACCGGCCTACTTCGGCGACTATTATCGCTACCAGATTGACCGTTTGATCTACCCGGGAATGGAAAACTTGGAACAGGCTTTGGCGGGCGAGCCTTTGCACGGTCTTTATAATCACGCCTTTGAAGACGCAAGTGAGGCGGAGGATTTCACTCGTGGCCAGCATTCGGGGAGCAAGGGGCCCGCTTTCCTTTTAGCACGTAGTGTCGATCTTTCGGGTTGCCGCAAGCTGTTGGATGTGGGTGGTGGAAGTGGGGCTTTCAGCCTGGCATTTTGCCGTGAAAATCCAGATCTTTCGGCAATAATTCTCGATTTCCCCAACGTCGTCTGCCATGCAGAGACCTTCGCTAAGGAAGAAGGCCTATCCGGGCGCATTACGCCCTTACCGGGCAATGCGCTGGAGACGCCCTGGCCGGAAGGGCAAGACGTTGTGCTGATGTCTTATCTGCTGAGTGCCGTGCCGCGCCCAGCTATGGCGGAGCTTTTGCGCCGCGCCATGGATGCCCTTTCCCCCGGGGGGAAACTGCTGCTCCACGATTTTACGGTTGCAGAAGACGGTACAGGTCCGCAATTGGCTGCTTTATGGTACCTCCCCATGATGTTGGGTAACCCTCAATCCAAAACCCTGACAGCCGAAGAGCTGTGCACAGCCTGCGAGGCTGAAGGCTTTGAGCTATTAGGCGTGGAGGCCGCAATCCCCGAGATTACACACCTTGTGACAGCGCGAAAGCCCGCTTGAATCAAGCCGCATTGATATCGTGGTAAGCAACCGCGATATGACCGGCAAGGCGCGCATTGTTCAAAAGAAGGGCCTTATTGGCTTTAAGGCTTTGCCCGTCGCTGAGCTCTGATAGCGCGGAAAGAAGGAAGGGCGTTAGGGCCTTTCCTGAAATGGACTGGGTGTTAGCTTTCGCTAAAGCTTGCTTGATCCAGCCTTCGACTTCTTTCTTCGATAGTGCGACCTCTTTCGGTATGGGGTTGGCGATTAAAAGGGCTTGGCGAAGGCCAAGTGCGCGTTGTGTTGCGAGGATCTCAGCAGCTTCGAGAGGTTCTTCGATCCTTGCGGTGAGGGGAAGCTCGCTCTCTCGCACATAAAAAGCCGGAAAGGAGCTCGTCTGGTAGCCAATGACCGGAACGCCCAGGCTTTCCAAAACCTCAAGCGTTGCCGGTAAATCGAGGATCGACTTTGCCCCGGCTGAAACGACGGCCAAGGGATGCCTGGAAAGTTCGTGAAGGTCGGCCGAAATATCGAATGTTTCCTTGGCGCCGCGATGAACGCCGCCGATGCCGCCGGTTGCGAATATGGCAATTCCAGCTAAATCCGCCGCAACGAGGGTGCCCGCGACCGTCGTGGCGCCGAGGTTGCGCTGCCGCAAGACATAGGCGAGGTCGCGTGGACCGACTTTAGCGACGTCGTTCGCAGACCCTAAACGCTCAATCTCTGACCGCGACAAGCCAATTTTAATTGTACCCTCGATAAGCCCAATCATCGCGGGTAAGGCACCGCTTTCGCGAACGGCCTCTTCCATATCTTGCGCAGTCTCGATGTTAAAGGGGGTGGGGAGCCCCTGCGCAATCACAGTCGATTCAAGGGCGACGATCAGGGCACCGTTAGCGCGGGCATCGGCGATTTCGTCCGAGTATGTCAGCAATTCATGCATGAGGTCTCGCCTGCCACGATAAGGGGCAGTTGGCAAGGCATCTAGAGCACTTTCAGCAAAAGTGTGTGCGGTTTTGCGCCCGGAAAGTGTGTAATTATAAGAGCTTAGAACGATTTTCATGACCGGAAGATCATTAAAATTGCTCTAGCGGTTAATCACGAAGGGGATTTCGATAACTTCTTGATCCAGACTTAAGAGCGCTTCAATGCGATGAGGCGGGCCGGAGGTTGTGATATTTACCTCCCAAGGCGCCTCGCTGCTGCCATCGTCGGCAAATTGATTGGTGCGGATTGGGATCACGGCACCTGCTTCATCGTAGGCTTGAAAGCCGACGAGATGCGCCCGTTCGCCGGTAAATTCCAAAAGCGTATTGCCAAGCTCATAGCCGATCAGACGCATGGTCATATCAGATCCGGCGATTTTTGCCCCCGGCGTCGTGTCGTCTAAGCCGAGTGTGGTAAGGCTTTGGGGGAAGCGAAGGATCAAGGCCCCTTCGATCGCGCCAACGTTGTTTGCGTCGACTTCCGTCGAAAGCTCGAGCGAGAGATAGCTCTGCCCGCTAAGCGCCTGGGAGAAGCTATCCCAACGCAAATCGAGAAACGCACCTTCTCCAACTTCAATCTCACCGCCGTCTTTTAGCTTCAGCTTATCCAACCTTAGCTCCGTTCCCGATGCGCTGAGGTCGAGTGCCGCGCTCTCCGGTCCTAGAATAGTGAAGCCAACTTGATAGTGCGGCCCAAAGAAGCGCTGAAATTGCACGAGACATAGCCGGAAGGGGGAGGCTTCGACCTCAGCCTCCGCGTTGTCACATGCCTTCTCAGGCAGGCGCGCGGATTTCTTGAAGTTAGCGGCGCTCGTAATGGGAATCGTCGGCGCCTCATCTTCGATCCAGATCGTAAAGGCGGGAAGCGCGCGGGTAATCTGGTACGGATAGCGAAGCTCTTCCTCCTTGGTCACGATGAAGACTTCAGCCTTCGCGACCCGGCCTTGGAAGCGCCGCTCGACATGCTTACTGGAGCCAAAAAGGGCCTCCCCACCAGACGTTCCCGCACTTGAAAGGTGCCGGCCACTGCCATTCAAGGCGCGAACGGCCAATATGCGATCGGTTGCACCGCTAAGTGTGTATTTTAGGCTATCTGGCCTCGTTTCCTCGAAAAGCAGACGCACACCGGGGTCTTCCACGATTTGCCCGGCAAAGGGGGCGGTGATCTCAATACGGCGTGTGGCTGCTGCAAGACGCAGCATGACTTCGCCCTCTATCGAGGCAATATCCGCTGGTATTGCCCCTGCTGGAAGGCGCAGCGCCTTTTCGCCGCGTGTCCGCGTTTCCCGCACCCATACACCATTGCGATGGCTGTTGTGTGGTTGGAACTGTAGGGGCGTTGGCTCTTGATTGCGGTCTTTTCCGCAGTCTTCGGCGAGCAAGAGGTTCTTGCCCGTGATGCTTTTGATTTTATTGACGATAATTGCGGCTGTTGGGCGCGAAGACAGGTTGTGAAAGCTATCTTCGGGCACGTTGGGGAGGGTGCTGCTGTGAGCCTCCAAAACGATCTCAAGCCGCTCGGAGTTATCTTCCGCGGGCTGTTCGGAAATGCGCGTCGCCCGCAGCATAATGCCGAACGGTCCTGAAATCGCATCCGCACTTATAAATACATTATCCTCCGGGTTGAAATCCAGAAGCGCTTTTGAATCTATCTTGGCCAAGTAGGGGATGACCTCGCTGGCCTCCAGAAGCCGCTCCTCCAGTGGTTCGTTTTCGCCGGATTGGCTGAAATTTGCGCCGAGCCCGCCCAAGAGAATTTTCAGAAACTCACCGGGAAGGGCTGCAAAAGTCTTTATGGCAGCTTCATCAATGGAAAGCGTAAAGGTAATATCGTTCTCAGTGACATCGGATACCAGGGTCTCGGCCAGCAAGGACATCGACGGCAGATCCTTGCCATAATCTGAAATGACCTTTTGCTTACCCTCTTGAAAGCGCGCATCAAGGCCTTGGGCCCAAGCCGCGTCGTCGCCATCCAACTGCAGCCGCAAATCAGCTTGAAAAGGCAAAGCGGCCAACCTGATTCCGCCTGATATCCGCGAGAGTTGCGTTAGATCTTGATCGGCGGGCGCAAGAACCGCGCCGCTCATCGGGTTTCCTTTTTCCGCGGCGGCTGCAATTTCATCGGGCCTCACCAGCGTAGAAAAGGAGAGGACCTGGCCAGCACGTAGCGTTCGCCAGGATGAAAGGTCGTGAACGGCGCTGGCACCTTTTGCCAAGCGCTGGGTGATACTATCAACCGCCTTAGGGGTTCCGGCGATAAAGTGATCGGCTTCTAGGTGCAAGGCCATGGGATCTTGCAGCGCGCAGGTATCAGGGTCGCGGCGCGTGACAATAATTGGATTGCTGCCCTCGCCATTTGGGTGTTCAAGGGCATAGCCGTCGCGCAACACCGCCTTAATTTCCTCAAATGGTATTTCTCCGATCCCGACACCGACGACTGCGGGGTTTCCCTCCTCATCGAGCATAAGTGCGATGAGCAAGTGGTCGAGGGCCTTTCCGATATCCACCCCTTTTGCTTCCAAGGCGGCGTTGAAATCGGTTGGATCTGCAACGAAAGGCGGTAACGCATTGGGGTCACCAGTTCCGATAAGTGCTTCCTCGATTTGATCCAGTACGCCAACGTCGAGATGTAGCAAAGCCACCGACCCTTCGCCCGCCATCGCTGCTTCTGCGTTTGTCAGTTGGGCATTTTCCGGACTTGGCGGTGGGGCTGGTGCTCGAGTGATTGCGCCAATGGTGGGAGTGCTCGTGACTTCTTCGGGCGAAGGTTCCGCGAGCGTGGTGCCGTTGCTCGCCTCGGGCTCACCATTTTGAGGAGTTTCAGCATCGCTTGCTGGTGCTTCTTCGGCGACCTTTTGTGGGCTGTCACCGGTGACCAAGCCAATGGTGATACCAACCAGGATGGCTGCTAGGAGAAAGAGCGCGACAATAATAAAATTCCGCATGAAGCTCAGTCCTTCTTCAAAAGCCTGAAACTTACGTGCTGTTTATCTGTAAGGAACTTTACTGGAGAACTCTAGGATCTGGAGGCAGCGGATTTTCTTTGCGTCCATGCTAACCTTTCGGTTATCAGCAATGCAATCATACTAAGTTCACTTTGCGGGTTTGTGAGCACGATGGCGATAAAAGGTATTCTCTTCGATAAAGACGGCACACTCCTTGATTTCTATGGCACTTGGATGGGGGTCAATTGGCGCCTTGCCAGGCACGTAGCCGGTGAAGATCAAAAAGCGGTTGAAGCTTTAATGGTGCGCGGTGGTCTCGATCTTGAGACTGGCAAACTCAAGGGTGGAACGCCTCTCGCTTGGGGAAGTGCGCGCGATATCGCCGAAGTCTTCGCTCCTGATTTGGAAGAAGCGGCTTTTGAGGCGCTGGTTGGCGACTACGAGGCTATCTTTCTCGAAGAAGCGGGGCAAAATGCGACACCGGTTGAAGGATTGAAGCCGACGTTAGAAGAGCTGAACGCTAAAAATTATCGCTTGGGAATCGGAACCACGGACAATGAAGCGGGGATCGAGGGAACGCTCGGCCGCTTTGGCGTCCTGCCGCTTTTCGACTTCCTCGCGGGCTGCGATTCGGGTCATGGCCTCAAGCCGGGTCCAGGCATGGTATTGGGTTTTTGTGCAGCAACGGGGCTTGCTCCAGAAGAAGTGGCGGTCGTGGGCGATAACTCGCATGACATGGAGATGGGCCGCTCGGCAGGCGCTGGGCTTTTAGTCGGCGTTCTGACAGGAGCTAGCGAACATGAGGACTTGGCACCGGTATCGCACCATGTCCTCTCCTCTATCGCAGGTCTGCCCAGCCTTTTGGCGGAACTGTCCTAAGAAGCCTCGCTTAGAAATTCGAGGGGTCGCTCGTATTGTCAGCCGAGCCATCCGCGTCGCTTTCCCCACCACGGCGTCCGCGCCTGCCACGGCGTCGCCCTTCGCCGCCCGCACCAGGTCTTGGGCCAAGCGGGCCATTGCTTGCGCCTTTCGAGACCGCGCCAAGACGCGCGACGATTTCTTCAAGGCTAGGAAGCGGTCCCTTTTCATAGCTCTCAAGGGATTGGCGCATAGCTTTTAAATGGGTTGGTGTGGTTCCACAGCACCCCCCGATAATCCGGGCCCCGCAGTCATAGGCAAGCCGCGCATAGTCGGCCATCAACTCCGGCGTGCCGGAATAGACGATCTCGCCATCTTTGAATTCGGGAATGCCGCAGTTGCTTTTTGCGACCATGACTTCGTTGCCTTCGCCGGCCTCAGACATGCCGCGAAGGGCCACGACAAGCTCTGCGGCGCCTGTTCCGCAGTTGCCGCCAAATGCTACAGGATTGGGGTGCAGATCGGCGACCGTTCGCACCAAATCGGTGGGGGATACCCCCATCATAGTACGCCCGTTGGTATCAAAACTGAGTGTCACGACGAGGGGGAGGCCGGTTTTGGCAGCACCTTCAACTGCTGCTTTTACTTCCTCAACGGAGGAAAGCGTTTCCAGCCAAAGGACATCGGCGCCGCCTTCGGCCAAGCCTTCCGCCTGTTCGGCAAAAGAGGCGACGCCTTCTTCGTGGCTTAGCGTGCCGACAGGCTCGAAAAGGTCGCCCGTTGGGCCCATGGACCCAGCAACCACAACGTCATCGCGCCCAGCTTCCCCGACGGCTTGGCGTGCTAACGCCGCAGCCGTCCTGTTGATTTCCCGCGCCCTGTCTTGCAGGCCATGGAGCTTCAAGCGGTTGCGTGTGCCGCCGAAGGAGTTGGTGAGGACGATATCCGACCCAGCCTCGATAAAGGAGGCAACGTGCGCGACAACCTGATCGGGACGCTCGAAATTCCAAGTTTCCGGCGCCTCGCCGGTTTCCAGGCCGCGCGCAAAGAAATTCGTGCCGGTTGCACCATCGGCCAAAAGCCAGGGGCGTTCAGTTAAAAGGCGTTGGATCAGATCGGACATTGGTGGATTTTTCTCGCTAACAAATCGGCTTTGCGTTTCGCCACAAGCCTCTGATTGTATGAAACAATACCAAGCGGCACGCAACTAAACGTAAAAGAAAATCTCGCGTCCCAACGACGCTAAATACATCATAACACTCTTGCCCAGCGATTACTCTTTGTAAAAGTCGTGACCAGATTGAATCAATCGATCGAAAGGGCGAGCGTCATCGAAATTTGCGAAAATGGACGGCCGCTCTCTTCAGCCCAGCGGTTGAAGTGTTCTTGTGCCGCGCGCTTGGCGCGTTTGGATTTACCTGGGTCTTCCAGATCTTCCCAATGGGAAAGGGCTCGCACCACGTCCTTGCTCATCGACCAAGTGTCCCAGCCTGCCCACCGCAAAAAGTAGGCTGCTGAATTGCCGCCGAGCTGCTTGAACCGCTTCCCAAGGTCTTCCCAAAGCCCAACGGCATTATCGCCCGACCAATTGGTGAGATAAGCACCGAAAGAACCGTGCTCTTCGGCCAAGCGGGTGAAGGCGCCGGCATTGTGCAGGATCGCTCGCATCTTCCCGCCGTGACGGATTAGGCGGCGATCGCCCATGAGACGGTCGAGATCGTCATCGGCGAAAAAGGCAACTTTAGCCGGGATGAAATCTACAAAGGCTTCCTCGAAGGCAGGCCATTTATTCCTAACCATAGATTGTTTTAAGCCAGCGGAGAAAATCCTAAACGACATGAGGGAGAAGTAGCTGGGGTCCGACACCGATTTTAAAGCTTCATCGCTGTGGGGCTGTGGCATACGCGCGGCCAGCGTTTCAGCGCCTTTGCGCGCGAGAGCCGTTGCTTCGATCACTTGAAATTCTATCATCAAAAACCCCTTTTACTTCCCGCCTTTGAGCCCATTTGAAAGAGCTGTGGTTATAGGAAACCATCGCAGTGAATATAGGCAACCCTTTGACGTTACCCACCACTTGGGTGCATAAATATTCGTGATAGAGAGCCGTGAGGTTTAATGCGAGGCGGAAAAAGCACAAGAGAGAGAATTGAAGAGGCCGCGCGGCGCCTTTTCATAGAACGCGGAATCGATGCGACTTCTATACGAGAGGTTGCGCGCCGTGCGGGTGTTTCTTTGGGTGCGATGTATAATCACTACACCGGTAAAGAGGAACTGGCCTACGCGCTGTTCGCTGACGGTTGGGCCGAAATCGGTGCCGACCTTCGCCGAATAGCACGCGATGGCGATGGGCTGGAAGCGCGCCTCAGGGCCATGATCCGCTACGTGATGGACCGCTTCGAGCAAGACTGGGTCTGGGTGACCTACGTGTTCTTTGCCCGCCACGCCAATCTTCGACGCGTGATGCGCAGGCGCCTGCCCAATCCCTATCTCGCATTCAAAAAAGTGGTGTCGGATGCCATTGATGCCGAGGAGGTGCCGAAGCAAGACGCAGCCTTGGCAACGGCAATGGTGACCGGTGTGATTATCCAGGTCATCGATTCCCGAATTCTCGGTCAAATCGAAGGCCGCCTGGATACGCAAGCCGATGATGTGGCGCGCGCTTGCGTAAAGCTTCTCAGTTCTTAAAGAGAAACGACAAACCTTTCTAAGCGATCCAAGGCCTCACTAAGACGCGCGATGGGAAGCGTATAGGAAAGCCGCGCATACCCTTCACCCGATGGACCGAACGCACCAGCAGGCAGGAGAGATACCGCCTCTGCCTCTACCAGCTGCCAGCAGAATTCTTGATCATTCAAGCCCGTCGCTGTCACGTCGATCATGCAAAAGATGCCCGAATCCGGCCTGATGCAGGAAAGGCGCGGGATACGAGAAATCCGGTCAACGACAAAATCGCGCCGCTCGCGGTAAGCCTCGCGCATTTCTGCAACTTCCGGCAGATCGTTTTCCAAGGCAAAGGTCGCGGCATCTTGAATGAACTGCGGCAGCCCATATTGGATGCAATTGGTGAGCGTTTGCATATGCTCGGCCAGCTCAAGCGGTGCTGTTGCCCAGCCTAGTCGCCAGCCGGACATCGCGTGCGACTTGGAAAGTGAGCGAATACTTACGGTCCGATCTGCAAGGTCTGGATGACGGGCAAGTGGATTATAGGCGCCGTCATAGCAGAGATTTCCGTAGACTTCGTCGGCAACGACCCAAATCTTATGGGGCTTTAGGAGCCGAGCTAGGTCATCGACCTGTTGTTCGCTCAAAATTCGGCCCGTCGGATTATGTGGAAAATTCAGCAAAATCGCCCGCGTACGCTCGGTAATCGCAGCTTCCAGGCGTGCCAGATCAAGCCCAAAGTCCCGCTCAATAGCGAGCGACACATGCACGACATCCGCACCGGTCGCACGCACCAAGCCTTCGAACGTGGCATAGGCCGGGTCGAACAAGATGACCTCGTCCCCAAGGCCCGCAAGACACTGCATTGTAGAGAAGAGTGCCGATTGCGCGCCTGCTGTCACGATAACTTCAGCGGCTGAGACGCTCCGGCCCAGGGTCTTTGATTCTTGGCGCGCAATGGCCTCGCGCAGCGGCTTGATGCCGGCTGCTGGAACATAATGCGTGTTCCCGGCAAGGATAGAGCGATGGCAGGCTTCGGTGATGGCCGCAGGTGTCGGAAAGTCAGGATCACCCACGCTTAAGAAGATAGCATCACGGCCCTCGCGCTGAAGCTCTGTAGCATGGTAATGAACGTCCCAAGCGCGCGCACCCTTGCCGGAGATGCGATCCACCAAATGAGCGAAGGGGAGGCCGCTTGCGCCATCGATTGGACGATCCCGATTTAAAGCCTCAAGCGCGATGTCCATGAAGCTTCTTCTCCTTCGTAACCGTAATTGAGTTGAGAGCGAGGGCTAATTACACCTCTCCCATCAGCGCATCCTGCTTCGCGAAAAGCGCAACGGCAAGTCTGTTATTTATGTGCGCTCGAAAGCTCGCGAAGGCGAGGGCTTAGCCTAAATCCGGCTCCGTGGATTTATAGACGTCCAGGGCTTGAACCCCTTCCCACCAACCCGCAAAGCCTGCCACGCCAAAGAGCTCCCCGGCATCGGGTGTAAGTCCGATGTAGAAACAGACCGGTGCCAGGTAATAGTCGGCCAGGGTCGGTTGATCACCGGCAATGAACGCTTTATCGCCGCGGACCTTCATCAACTCTGATAATACGAGCTTAGAGGTTTCGATCCCTTCTTTACGTGCGTCCTCATTCTGTCCACCGATAAAATCGGGAAAGAGGTGATAGCCCGCGACACTGATCATCGCACCGTATCCATAAGAATCGAGGATGCCGATCGCCATATTCATGCGCGCCCGGTCTTTTTCATTTCCGGGGATAGCAGAGGGACCAGGCAGAACTTCGTCCAAGTAGCGGGTAATCGCACTGGTTTCGAGGATTCGCATGCCGTCGTGGTCGAGTACAGGGACCTTGCCGAAGGGATTGCGCGCTAAGTGTTCGGCTTGGCGTGGCTCGCCTGCAAGGACGTCGACGGGGATTTGCTCATAGTTAGCGTTCTTTTGTGCGAGCAACATGCGCACTGTTCGTACATATGTGCTTCCATCGAAGCCGTAAAGCGTAGGTGTGCTCATCTTCCATTCCCTTTACTGTCGTTTTTAGATTTTTTTGGAGATTGCAGGCTGCACCTCAGGTGCGAAAGGAGATTTGGTATCATAATTAACGTACACTATTATTGACACAGGCAAACCCTGGGCGTCTTGGCACCGGGGTTCACATAATATCACTTTGCACATCTGCCTTGCTCTTGGTTTAGGACTTCGTTCTTTAAAAACGGGAGAGGAGAGATGGTATGTTCAATAACGTTCTGGTGCCCATTGATGGCTCGGGTCCTTCGTCAAACGCTCTGAATTACGCGATAGATGTGGCACGGCGGTATGGTGCGAGCCTCACGATTTGCCACGTTTTCCTGCGTGGCACCTCCGTTGATGTCTTAAGGCAAACAGCAGAAGGCTATGGTTTCCTCGATGAAGTCGGCGAAGCGCTTGAAAATGTTCAGCTCATCCCGACCGCGGCGGGCCCGGTTGTCGGCATGCCTCTCATCGTAATTCCCGACGAAGTCATTGAAAAGGTTGGGCGTCTCATGCTCGATAAGGCCCAAGAGGAGGGGAGAGCTACAGGGCTTTCTAATATCGATACCCAATTTTTGGAAGGGGATGCGGCAGGTGAGATTTTAAAGTGCGTTGAAAGAAATCACATCGATCTTATCGTCGTTGGTTCGCGTGGCCATGGCAATTTGAAAAGCCTCTTTCTCGGCAGTGTTTCCCACAAGATCATGCAAGAAGCCGGGTGCCCGTGTTTGGTGGTCAAGTAAGTCCAGCTTTACAGTTTAATCAGCGCCGCCCCTCAAAAACGCGCAAAGACTTGAACGGCGGATCCTTAGGTCTGAGTGGTGTGACTGCCATAATCACCCACGTTTTTCTAAGCCTAAAAATTATCAAAACTGCTTTGTAGGAGACAGCGCGAGGTTCCTCGTTTTTTGGCGCTGGGCTGGAACCCTCATAAGCGGTTACGCTGCTTACTATGCACCTTGGAGGAGTTGGAATTATGGGCGCTCATTTCGATAAGCCTTTGTCGGAGGGGGATCCTCTCATCGCAAAAGCGCTGGATGATGAGCGCGCGCGCCAGTCCTCGTGCATAGAACTTATCGCATCGGAGAATATCGTAAGCCGGG
>CAXMNO010000298.1:0-3544 GCA_964194655.1 uncultured Acidimicrobiia bacterium | reverse complement strand
GATCCCTGAGAATTGGGCTTTGAAAAAAGATGGCGTCGCGGCACTTGGGCAAAGACGCGACCTAACGCCGGAGAGCTATGCCGGCCACGCCAGAAATTGGATTGAATCGGGTGCAAAAATTATCGGTGGCTGCTGCGAGGTGGGTCCCGAGCACATCAAATATATCCACGACAACCTCATCGCCCGCCACACTTTGGAAAATCACGAATGAAAATCGCCATCATCGGGACGGGCGCAATAGGTTCGATTTATGCGGGCCTCTTTGCGAATGCCGGTCATCGCCCAGGAAGTCGGCACCGAGGCGCCCTATAACGAAGTGGTCAGGGCTATCATAAAGTCGAGAGAAGCAGAATTCTAATACCGGTGAATTCTGGGGCGCTAATCCCAGCCAATCGGCTCATAGCCTCGGTCACGCAGGCATTTCTCAACGAAGCGCACATGGGTTGGGCTGGGATCGTTACTATTAAAGAGCCCACGGATTAGCCCGGCCGTCGCACCTGTTGCAGCCCCTAATGCAGCACCCGTTCCAGCAGAACCAACGATGGCACCACCGACCGCACCTGTTGCAGCACCCGCGCCACCGCCGATTGCAGTGCTTTTCGCGACTTCCCCGCTGGGATCACCAGCACCCGCGCCATATTCTTCGGCAAGATTTTGACACTTATCTATGTCTTTTTCAGCCACATCCGAGCCAACGCTTGCCAGATAATCATTGGGATAGAGAACCGGTTGGGGGCTCGAACAAGCACTTAATACCGCAGCCAAGGCCAAAAGAGGTAAGGCCTGTCTCACAAAATAAACTGAAAGTCCCATCACGAACTCCGACTCAAGTCGTTTCAATGTGGATTTCAGAACTTATAGCAGCCAATCCGCTTTACACCAGGTTAACGTTCGCAGATGCCGAAAGGCGGATCGATCCGATCCGGTTAAGGCCTTCGGGCTACGACGTCGATTTCCACCAGCGCCCCAACGGCAAGACCAGTGACACCGATACTGGTGCGTGCGGGCAATTTTCCCGGGGCAAAATAAGACTGGTAGGTCTGGTTCATAGCATCGTAATCGCGCTCGAAATGGGTTAAGTAAGCGCGGGCCTGCACCACATGCTCGATGCCAAGGCCCATGCCTTCAAGGACGATTATGAGATTATCCATGACCCGGCGGGTCTGAGCTTCGATGCCTTCAGGGAGCGAGCGCTCCGGCTCATCCGGCCAAGTTGGCATTTGCCCGGTAAGGAAAACCCATCCATCGACCTCGGCGGCGTGGGAAAATGTGGCAACCGGCTTCGGCGCCCCGTCGATCATACGAAATGAGGGCAACCCCATAGAAAACTCCCGATTTATACCTGATTTATAAGCGTTGGATGAAACGCGAATCGAAACAGTGTGATGGTAAAGTTTCTCGCCGGAATACCCAATAATGCTTAAAAGAAATACTGTTCGACGTCGCCCTCGGCCAAGTTCGAAATCCGGTTCAGGCGTTCGGCTATTTTTGCGGTTTGTTTTCGGGCGAACATACCAGTTTGCTTAGGCCTTGAGTCGGCATAGCGCTTTATGATTACCAACGTTGCGTTCTTCGCCTCGTTAAAATCCTTGAAAACGTCTACTTGCTCGTTCGAAAGGGCAAATTCATTCGTAACGCGCGCGGTTTGGCTAACGGGGACTTTGAAAATTTCAGCATCTTCCCCGCGCTTGAAGACAATATAGTTAAATTCCATTCTCGCGATCTCCTATCTCGCTACATACATTTGAGCTCCTGATTTAGATACTGATTACATCCTCCTCTAAGTTAGCAGCTCGCGATAACCGAGTCGATTAAGGGCAGCCGCTGCGCATCATTCGATGGCTTATCAGATGAGGCACGCTATAGTTTGCTAGTAACGTTTCCTGGTGATATTGCCTGGTGACATTGATCGAGTTCTTGAGGATTAGATGCTGAAAACCGTTCCACTAAAGATCGCTGAAATCTACGTGCCCACCAAACTCGCCAAGACCCTGGCAGAGGCAAAGGCGGAAGAGCTCGCTGAGAGCATTTTGACGGAGGGCCAGAAAACACCCATCCAGGTGCGCCAAGGTGATGGCCGCTATGTATTGATTACCGGCCTCCACCGGTTAGAGGCCATGAAAGCTCTTGGCGAAGATGCTATCGACGCCGTTATCGTTCAGTCGCGCAAGTTCTAATCGTCCAGATTTTATTTAACCCGACGCCTTATTGACCAGCACATCCATTTGCCTGGTCGAAAGAAAGCGGCGCAAAAAGCCCATGACGTGCGTCGGCGTCGTCACATAATAGCGAGGATTTGGGCGTGGGGATTCAAGCGCCTTGATAAGCTTTTCAACGACCGCTTCAGGCTGCAACTCAAAAGGTGTCTTCAAGGTTTCAGCCTCAAGCCTCGGGATCAGGACTTCTTCATAGCGCTTGCGATTGTACGAATTTTTCCAATCGATCCATTTTTTGAAATGAGGATAGGAATTTTGGCGGATTTTCGTATCGATCGGCCCGGGTTCGATCAGCACGACTTGAATACCGGTGTCACGTAGTTCAACGCGCAGCGTATCGCTGAGACCTTCAAGTGCGAACTTGGTTGCATTGTAGGCACCGCGATATGTCAGCGCCGTAAAGCCCAGGATCGAAGAATTCTGAATAATGCGACCCTTGCCGCGACCATTCCCTTGCGCGCGCATCACAGGAATCGCGAGCCGTGTCAGCTCGTGCCAGCCAAAGAAATTCGCTTCAAAAATTTGCCGGAGGGCGGCTGTCGGCAAATCCTCCACCGCCGAAGGTATACCATATGCGCCATTATTGAAGAGGGCATCCAAGCGCCCGCCGCCTTCTTCCATCACACGCGCGAAGGCCTCCGGTATCGAGGGAGGATCCTCATAATCTAGACGAAAGGAGCGTAAGCCTTCCCCTTCCAAGCGTTCACAATCTGCCTCCTTGCGGCAGGTTGCGAAGACCTGCCAGCCGCGGGCCTTCAATGTCTTGGCCGCGCAGTAGCCAATGCCGGACGAGCAACCTGTGATTAGAATGTTTTTCATCTGGGCGTTCCCCGAATCCCTCTGCTTAGCGCTGCGATCATGCCGGAGTGAATACAGGAATAGCAAAGGTCTTGCGCTCACGTAATCACCCCGGAGAATAGCTGGGGATCAATTTCTTGTCTTTAAGCAGCAAAAAAGGACGATCAATGACCAATAGGGAAGCAGAAAAGGCTGGTAGCTCAACACCTAGCGGTAGCGGTTTTGATGGCGGCGCTTACGCGGATGATCCTCCGACCAGTCGCCATGCTCGCAGAACTCATAGCTAATTCTTGGTTCATCGAGATAATGGCCAAATGCCCGTGCTGCCTCAGCCTCCGCCGCCATGGCCTCGGCCGCACTTTCACGGACGAAACCCGGCAAGGTGCAAATTGCGCTATCGGCAAGCGCCTGTCGGCAGCGCGCGATAAGATCCTCGCCTGCGGGGCGTTCCAGTCCTAAAAGATGCGCTGTTGCCTTTTGCATCGCCTTTGGCTCTCCTATACTGCAATCCATAATCCGGTTATGCAGAA
>CAXMNO010000297.1:0-3618 GCA_964194655.1 uncultured Acidimicrobiia bacterium | reverse complement strand
TCAAGGCCGCCATCGGAGAGGACGCGCTCGACACCATCGAGGCGACCAAGATCGCCGTTGCGTTGATGGGCGACAGCATCGCCACCAACATGTTCATGCTGGGCTTCGCCTACCAGAAGGGTCTGGTGCCGCTCAAGCTTGAGAGCATTGAGCGGGCGATCAACCTGAATGGCGTTGCGGTTCGCGCCAGCCTACGCGCTGCTGCAAAGCGGCGAGGGGTCTGCATGCCCTATGAATAGGGGCTTTTCTGGATCAACAGAAAACGCGGGCGCCCTGTTTTCACTTGGGGCTGGCGTTTGCTGGGCGGACTTGCCCTTTTATGCCTCGCGTTCGGGCCTCTCACTTTCAAGAACCCGATCTGGCATCCTGTCGCTGTTGGAGACTGGTATTTCTGGAACCTCTTAGCGCTGGGCTATCTTGCACCTGCGTTGCTGCTTGGGCTCGGTGCCTGGCTGCTGCGGCATTTTGGTGAGAATAATATGGGTGCAAAGATTGCCTGGATAACGGCGGGGTTGTCGTCTCTCCTGCTCCTTTTCGCGTGGTCCAGCCTGGAATTGCGCCATGCCTTCCATGGCTCGGTCATGGCCTATGGCGGCATCGGGGATGGGGAATGGTATGCCTATTCCTTGCTGTGGCTTATAGAAGCAGCCGCCTTGCTGGTGCTTGGCATCCGCCTCGATAATAAAGCCTTACGGCATATCGGAATGACCCTGCTTTCGCTCGTCATTCTTAAGGTCTTTCTTTCCGATATGGCCGCCCTTGAGGGGCTTTACCGTGCGTTCTCCTTCCTTGGGCTTGGGGCGAGTTTGATTGGCATTGGCTATGTCTACCAGCGCTTCCTTTTCGTCCCGAAGCCCACGCCTGCGGGCGAAAGTAGCAGCGAGGCGGACGAAAGCGCTTAGGGCGAATCGAAAATAGAAGCTATTATTGGAAGTTGATGAGGAAACGGGGGCCTTCATGCATCAGAACCTTAGCCATCTGATGAAAACGCGGCGTTTTCTGCCGCTCTTCATCACCCAGTTTCTAGGTGCGCTCAACGATAATCTTTTCAAGCAAGCCCTCGTCCTGCTTGCCGTCTTCGGCATGGCTGATAATGCCGGCCTCTTATCAGACTTCACCGGCCAGATTGCGGTCATCGCAGGCGGCCTTTTCATCGTGCCCTTTTTCCTTTTTTCAGCAACCGCCGGGCAGTTGGCCGACAAGTTTGAAAAGGCTGCCTTGATCAGGCGCGTGAAGCTCGCGGAAATCGCTATTATGGCGCTCGCGGCCATCGGGTTTTCGCTGGATCCGGCCTTTATTACGCTGAAGGTTTTGGCCTTGATGGCTGTGCTTTTCTTTATGGGCATTCAGTCCGCATTTTTTGGCCCATTGAAGTACGCTATTCTACCAACTCACCTGCGCCCGGAAGAGTTGGTCGGCGGCAACGGCTTAATCGAGGCCGCCACATTTCTTGCAATCCTTATCGGTACGATTGCAGGTGGCCTTTTGATTCTTCAGCCATCGGAGGCTGAGCCCCTAATCTTCGGCCCCTTTCGGCTGATCCTTGATGGCAAGGGTATCATTGCCCTTTCGATTCTGTTGATCGCACTCGCCGGATGGATCTCAAGCTTCTTCATTCCCCAGGCAACACCTGCCGACCCAAATTTGCGTGTCAGCCGCAATATACTGGTGGAAACGGCCCGGGTCGTGGCCCATGCCCGCGCGGATCGTCGCGTATTCCTCTCGATCCTGGGCATTTCCTGGTTCTGGCTGATCGGGATCACCTTCATATCCCTGCTTGCACCCTTCGTCGGCGATGTGCTGGGGGCAAAGGGGAAGGCTGGGTCCCATGTGACCACCTTGACCCTCACGCTCTTTTCAATCGGCATTGCGGCAGGGTCCTTGATGACCAACCGGCTATTAAAGGGCGAAATCAGCGCCAAGTACGTCCCCGTAGGCGCTTTAGGCATCTCGCTTTCGATCCTCGCGCTCTTCTTTTCGGTAAAGCTGCGAGGTGGCGGCGGCGACATCGAGGGAGTGTTGCCTTTCCTGCAAGACCCCACGAGCTGGCCGATCCTGATTTCCTTGAGCTTAATCGCGGTTTTTGGTGGTTTTTATATCGTCCCGCTTTACGCGATCATGCAGCACTTTAGCGACCCCAGGCGCCGCGCGCGGGTGATTGCAGGCAACAACATCCTAAATGCGCTTTTCATGACGGCATCGTCGGTGGTGGTAGCGATACTACTGTCTTCAGGCGTATCTATCCCCGCAATATTCCTGCTGCTCGCCGTCCTGAATTTCGGCGTTGCACTCTATATCTGCAAATTGCTGCCGGAGGCTGTGGTGAAGCCATTGGTCGCTGGCTTCTTGAAGCTGCTTTTCAAGATCGAGCTGCGCGGGGTCGAAAACTACGCCAAGGCTGGCCCCAGAGCGGTCATCGTCGCCAATCACGTTTCTTGGCTGGATGGCATGCTGTTGGCGGCCTTTTTACCGCGAAAGCCGGTCATCGCGGTCGACACCTACACAGCACTTAGATGGTGGGCGACGCCCTTCTTGTCGCTGGTCGAGTTCTACCCCATCGACCCGACCAATCCGCTTTCCACGAAGGCCCTTATCAAGGAAGTCCGGGCCGAGCGGCACTGCGTCATCTTTCCAGAGGGCCGCCTCACCACAACAGGCGCCTTGATGAAGGTCTATGAAGGCCCCGGAATGATCGCGGATAAAGCGGATGCCGATATTATCCCCGTGCGCATCGACGGGGCACAGTTCTGCAAGCTATCCCGGCTGAAGGGGAAAACGCACCTTAAATGGTTCCCAAAGATCACCTTGACGATTCTGCCGCCGGGCCGTTTTGAAGTACCTGAGGAGTTGGTGGGACGCAGGCGGCGTGAGGTCATTGGCGAAAAGCTCTACGACTTGATGAGCGATATGGTCTTTCGAACCTGCAACCATCGCCGAACGCTCTTTGAAGCGCTCATAGATGCCGGGGAGATCTATGGACCGGCTGCAGAAATTCTAGGCGATGCGGAACGCCACACCCTCGATTACAAGAAGCTGATCCAATCGAGCTTCGTGCTCGGTCATCGATTTACGGATTTCACCCATGCAGGTGAGAACGTCGGGCTCATGCTGCCAAATGGGGCGGGCGGTGCTGTCGCCTTTTTCGCTCTGCAGGCCTTTTGCCGGGTGCCTGCAATGCTGAATTTTACCGCAGGCGCGCGTGCCATGGATAATGCCTGCCGGGCTGCTGGCGTCAAAAAGATTATAACCTCACGCCGCTTCATTCAGATGGCGAAGTTGGAAGCGGACCTGGAAATTTTATCGAAGCGCCGAAGCGTTCATTACTTGGAGGACATCCGCGAGAAAATCGGCTTGGCCGACAAGGCCTACGGCTTTTTATCCGCACGCATGGCAAGTCGTCTCCATCGCTATAATGCGGAAACTGCAGAGGCCGACCCCGATAGTCCGGCGGTCGTGCTTTTCACCTCTGGCTCGGAGGGTTTACCGAAAGCCGTTGTTCTTTCCCATGCCAACTTGCTGGCAAACGCCCATCAGCTTGGATCGCGGATCGACTTCAATCCGAGCGATACTGTCTTTAACGCTCTGCCTCTGTTCCATTCCTTTGGGCTTTCTTCTGGA
>CAXMNO010000296.1:0-3613 GCA_964194655.1 uncultured Acidimicrobiia bacterium | reverse complement strand
GGGCGGCTCTCGGCTAGAGCACTTTCAGCAAAAGTGTGTGCGGTTTTGCGCCCGGAAAGTGCGTAATAATAAGAGCTTAGAGCGATTTTTATGATCGAAAGATCATTAAAAGTGCTCTATTGCAACGAGATGTGAGGTTTGCTCAAAAGCTATTGTGCCGATGCAACTTTTGGCGTTTCAATTTTGTCTAATTCCGATGAGACGACGCAGTTGCGGCCATTGGCTTTAGCCTGGTAAAGGGCAATATCGGCGCGGCGCAAGAGACTTTCCGAAGTTTCCATCGGATCCATAGTTGTCGCGCAGCCAATCGAGATCGTGACCGGTAAATCGTGCTTTGATGTCGAAACCGGAAATGCAGAGTCCGCTATAACCCGGCGCAGGCGATTGGCCACCTTTAATGCTATATGCTGGTCGCTATCGGGCATGACGATTACGAATTCCTCGCCGCCGTAGCGCGCCACCATGTCTAAATCGCGCAGGCAGATTTGCGTCCGTTTCGTTATGCACTGCAGAACTTCATCGCCTGCGGCGTGGCCGTGTGAATCATTCACATGCTTAAAGTGATCAATATCGAAAAGCAGAATTGAGACGGGTTTCGTAGTCTCCGCAATTTCCATGATCTTTCGTTCAAGGTGCGCATTCATGTAGCGCCGATTGTAAACAGACGTAAGCGGATCGATGTAAGCCATAGAAACGCTGTTGCGCAGCACTTGGCGCAATTGGTCATGATAACGCCGCCTCTTCACCTGCGTGCGGCAACGCGCTTGAAGTTCGTTCCGGTCCACGGGCTTGATCAGGTAATCCGTTACGCCTAGATCCATCCCCTTTGCAAGGCGCGGCAACTCATCCTCGTCTAGAACCAGTAGGATCGGTGTGCGGCGTGTGGCCTCGTTGGACCTGAATTGAGAGCAAAGCCTGAGGCCGTCCTCCTCGCCGATATGAAGATTCGCAATGAGTAAGTCGAAATCCTCTTGGCGCGCAGCACCGATCGCACCTTCGAGCGACGTCTCGATTCGCACCTTGTGCCCATCGCTCTCAAGGGAACCTCGCAGACGTTCGGCATTAAGATCGCTCGCCTCCGCGAGCAAAATGCGGGCATTACTGCCGGTAATCTCGTTCATAGCCTGATCGGCGACAACTTCCGACTGACTGGCAGCCGCACGGCGGATGCGCAACTCGTCCATCGTTAGCTTCAATCGCGCTAACGAGCGGACACGGGCAAAAAGTGCAATATCATTGACCGGCTTAGTCAGGAAATCATCGGCACCAGCTTCCAGACCGCGCACCCGGTCACTCACGTCACTGAGCGCCGTGACCATCACGACAGGAATATGACGGGTTGCCGGATTGGCCTTCAGGCGTTCGCAGACCTCAAATCCATCCATTCCAGGCATCATAATGTCGGTTAGGATGAGATCAGGGCTTTCTTGTTCGGCAAGCTGTAAAGCGCTTGGCCCATCGCTTGCGCTTAGAACGTCGAAGTACTCTGCCACCAACTTTGCCTCAAGAAGGCGTACATTGGCGGGGATATCGTCTATGACGAGAATCCGGGCACTCATCAGTCCGAAGCGCTCTCTCAGATCAGGTTAAAAATCGTTCCACCGTTGCAAGGAAGCTTGTCACGGAAATCGGTTTGGCAATATAGGCCTCACACCCGCCTTCCCGGATTTTTTCCTCATCGCCCTTCATTGCAAAGGCAGTTACGGCAATAACCGGAATGTCGCGGAGGTTTTCGTCTTCCTTAATCCACTTGGTGACTTCAAGCCCCGAAACCTCTGGCAGCTGAATATCCATGAGGATCAAGTCAGGCCGATGCTCACGCGCAAGCTTTAGCGCTTCCAAACCATCCTTTGATTGTAGGATTCTATAACCGTGGGCTTCCAACAAATCATGGAAAAGCTTCATATTCAGTTCGTTATCTTCAACGACCAGAACCGTCTTCGCCGCGTTTCCATCCATGGCTTCCCCACTCACGGCTTGCGCCCCATTTGTATTAAAATGCCGCTATTATGTACGCACCTTTTTAACAACATACGCCCCTTATAGCGGTTAAATATCAACAGTGCACAATCTCACACAAGCGGACTACGCCAATGCAGCAAATCCACGGTTTTTTACTCTTTTCAGCATTAGGAGATTAAAGTTAATTTTTGGTAAGGAAATTGGCAATTCCCTTTCCGCACCTATAACTGAACATGCCACAAACAACGAGAACTTGATGCGCATTGGTATTGATCTTGGCGGCACAAAAATCGAAGCCATCGTGCTTAGCGACGATGGGAGTGAGGTGCATCGCCAGAGGATGGCGACACCGCAAGGAAGCTATGCCGCAATACTTGATGCGATAGTTGGCTTGGTTAGGAATCTGGAAGAGCAAATCGGCCATAAATGCAGCATTGGAATTGGTATCCCCGGCGCGCTCTCACGCGCAAATGGGCGCGTAAAAAATGCCAATTCGACATGCCTCATCGGTCACCAACTAGACAAAGACATAGAGGCCCGCTTGGGGCGACCTATACGCCTTGCCAACGATGCGAACTGCTTTGCCCTTTCGGAGGCTATGGACGGCGCTGGGGCTGGTGCTGAAACGGTCTTTGGGGTCATTCTAGGCACAGGCGTGGGCGGCGGGCTCATCCACAGACAAGAAGTGCTTGGTGGCCGTAACGCCATTGCCGGTGAATGGGGCCATAATCCCCTGCCTTGGCCCAACCTTGAGGAGTTGCCAGGTCCTCGTTGCTATTGCGGGAAAGAGGGGTGTATCGAAACCTTCCTCTCCGGCCCATCGCTCGTGCGCGACTGGCTGGCACATGGAGGCAATTCAGCAGGGGTCGGAGAGCTGCCTGACAACATTGGCGCGGAGGCTGTCGTTACCGCCGCCGAGGCCGGTGAAGCCGCTGCTGAGGAAGCCCTGAAGCGCTATGAGGATCGCCTGGCACGTGGCTTGGCCCACGTCATTAATATTTTCGACCCTGAGGTCATTGTCCTAGGGGGCGGTCTTTCTCATATTTCGCGCCTTTATGATGCTATGGATAAGCTCTTGCCGATTTATGTATTCTCAGACCGGGTCGATACGCTCGTACGTCCTCCTCGGCATGGTGATTCAAGTGGCGTACGTGGTGCGGCTTGGCTTTGGGCGTTAGGGAACTAGGCATGACTTGGCTTTGTTGTGATTGCCTTAAAACCGGCCAGAATGAAGCCACTAGTGCGCGCGTCGAGCGCTGCCCCTCATGCAATGGTCCGCGTATCGTTAATCATGACGAGCTCTCAAGCCTTACCATCGCACATATCGATTGCGATGCCTTTTATGCGACGATCGAGAAGCGAGATCGACCCGAGCTACAGAATAAACCTGTGATCGTCGGTGGGCGTACGCGCGGTGTTGTTGCCGCTGCTTGCTATGTCGCGCGTATCTACGGGGTACGCTCTGCGATGCCCATGTTTCAAGCCTTGAAAGCTTGCCCGGATGCCGTGGTTATTCCGCCTGAAATGGAAAAGTATCGCAAAGTTGGTCACCAAGTTCGTGAGATCATGTTCCGCTACACGCCGATGGTCGAACCACTTTCGATCGATGAGGCATTTTTAGATCTCTCAGGGACCGAGGAACTTCACCACC
>CAXMNO010000295.1:0-1644 GCA_964194655.1 uncultured Acidimicrobiia bacterium | reverse complement strand
ATCCTCGCTTTGGTGTGGAGATCGGGGCGGTCGTCGGCTTTTCCCACAATGATCGCGAATTCGAAGGTGTTATCGTCGATATTTCACTCGGTGGGATACGATTGCGCATGACTGCACCGTCGCCTGTGATCGAAGAAGATTTTACAGTCATGCATCCCCAAGCCGGCGCGCTGCAGGTACGCCAAAGCTGGATAAAAGGCAGTGCCATGGGGGTTGAATTCGTTATGCCTCAGGACAGTAGGCTCGCGCGCTCACTGCGTTGTGTTCAGCTCCTATTGGACGAAGAGGCAGAGATCGGTGGCCCGGAAAGTGCCCAAGCCTAAGGCCAGCCCTAAGAATTGAGCCGATTGCTCATCATCGAAATTCTCTCCCGTAACTGATTTCGGCAATTCACATCGCTTAGCCCCAGTCCCTGCTCGCAAACAGGGCGTGGGCGGTTTAAAGTTCGTGCGATGCTTAAGGGGAGAGAACCATGTCATCTGAACGTTCCTATAAAATCGCGCGCCTTCCAGGTGATGGGATAGGCGTTGAGGTCTTAGATGCCGCTAGTGCTGTTTTGGAAACCGCGGCTAGCCGCTTCGGCTTTGAACTATCTGGTGACACGTTTGATTGGGGATCCGATCGCTACATCGCTTCAGGCCATTTCATGCCGGAGGACGCGCTCGATACCCTAAAGGCATACGATGCTATTCTCTTAGGCGCTGTCGGCGATCCGCGTGTGCCCGATCACGTCTCGCTTTGGTCCATGTTGATTCCCATCCGCCGGGGATTTGATCTCTATGTGAATTTAAGGCCTGTGAAGCTCTACGAAGGCGTGCCTGCGCCCTTGAAGCTCGCACCCGACGCCGAGATCGATTACCTCATCGTGCGCGAGAATACCGAAGGTGAGTACTCGGAAATCGGTGGGCGGCTTTACCGTGGCAGCGAGCGCGAACTCGCAGTGCAAGAATCCCTCTTCACCCGCCACGGCGTCGATAGGGTTATGGATTATGCTTTCCGGCTTGCCGACACAAGGCCGCGCAAGCACCTGACATCCGCAACTAAATCAAACGGTATCATCCACACCATGCCCTATTGGGACGAGCGTTTTGCGGAGATGAAGAAAGCTTGGCCAGGGATCGAAACCGATCAGTACCATATTGATATCTTGGCGGCTCACCTGGTTCAACGGCCAAGCCATTTCAACGTCATTGTCGCCTCCAACCTCTTTAGCGATATCCTCTCCGATCTTGGGCCCGCGACTGTCGGCTCGATAGGTATCGCACCCTCAGCCAATCTAAATCCCGAGCGGCTCTACCCCTCCATGTTCGAGCCCGTCCACGGCTCCGCCCCCGATATTGCAGGCCAAGGCATCGCCAATCCCGTCGGGCAAATCCTCTCGGCTGCCATGATGCTGGATTTCCTGGGTGAGAAGGAAGCAGCCGAAGCGATTGAACGCGCTGTCGAGGAAAGCCTGAAGGATGAGCGAACCCGCACTGCTGATCTCGGTGGAACCGCCAGGATGCAGCAAGCAACAAACGCGATTATCTCGATGATCTAGAGCGCTTTCAGCAAAAGTGTGTGCGGTTTTGCGCTCGGAAAGCGCGCGACAACAATGGTTTAGAGCACGTTTAATGATTCGGAAATTATTAAACGTGCTCTAGA
>CAXMNO010000294.1:0-3273 GCA_964194655.1 uncultured Acidimicrobiia bacterium | reverse complement strand
CATTCAGGCGAAAGCACGATATATCGGCTAACGCGAACCGAGAGTTCATCGCCTTCGAGCTCGGGTGCTTCCCCCGCTGTATCAGGGGCGACCGCGGCGCCGAGTCCAGTCCTATTGAGTTCAGTGACCAAGGTGGCGATCCTAGCTGTTGTTAAGGGATTGCGGCCACCTGTGACCATGCGCGGACCATCGACGGCGACTTGATCGGAACCTGAGACGCCTTGTTCGCGTAAGAAACCGTGTAGATCGCCGAGTGCCGCACTATCAAGACCGGCGCCACCACTTGGAAAGGCGACTTTGTACTCTAGGGTCACCAGTTCCACATTGTTCTTATAGGGTTTGGGAGTTTGATTCCAACGGCCCAGGTTCCAGAAGCGATGCCATGCGGCCTCTGGTGTGTCTCCTGCTGGCTCGAGATTGCGGTTGTTATCACAAGCTGCAACCAAACCTGCCATGAAGAGGAGGGCAAGTGGGCCCAGCAGAGATTTCTTTTTCCTGTGGATCATGTTGTCCTCCTGCCTACTCGATAATAAAGCCGGTTGCGCCACCGCCGGCGAGGGGCTGCTGTGCCCCATTTTGGAGCGGAATGATCTGGGCGCTTGCCGCCGGCGTGAAGCCGAAGCCAGGTTCGGGCTGGCGCCTCTGTACGGCATCCAGCGGTGTGACTATCTGATCGGCGTTGACCGGCCTGACTATATAGGGCGTGACAATAATGACGAGCTCAGTCTCGTTGCGCTGGAAACTCTCACTTTGGAATAGGGCGCCCAGGATTGGAAGATCTCCAAGGCCGGGGAGTTGTTCGGCAGCCTGCTGCGTGCTGTCTTGAATGAGGCCTGCAATTGCGAAACTCTGCCCCGAACCCAACTCGACTGTCGTTTCGGCGCGCCGCGTATCCAATGTCGGAATTTGGAATGAATCCGCACCGGGAATATTGACGACACTGGCGATTGCGCTGACTTCAGGCCGGACCCGCATCGAAATGCGGTCCTGGCCAATGATCGTTGGCGTGAAAGAAAGGCTAACACCGAACTGTTTGAATTCCACGGTGATAGTATCGCTGTCCTGGGCGACTGGAACCGGGAACTCACCACCAGCGAGGAAGCTCGCCGTTTCACCTGAAAGGGCCGTCAAGTTCGGCTCAGCGAGGAGCGTTACCAGGCTATCCGATGCCAAGGCGTCGATTAGGACGTTAAGGTCAAAACCGCCCGAGCTGGCGCTTAACGCGCCATTAATTCCGGCAACACTTCCCAAGCCTGAAGCAAGACCGACCGCAAAACCGCCACTGCTATAAGCGGCGGTCCAGTCAAATCCGAGCTCGTTGGAGATCGTGCGCGAGACCTCGGCAAAGCGAACGCGTAAATTGATCTGGTTCGGCGCTGTAATTTTGAGCTGATTGATGACTTCTTCGCCTTCGCCGATGAAGTGCTGGGCCAGACGCCTGGCATCTTCAGCGTGGGTCGCTGTCGGTGCGGTTCCTGTCAGGATGATCGCGCCTTCAATGGAAATGGGCGTAATCGTCGCATCGGGAACAAGGCGGTTAAGAGCGTTAGTTAGCCTTGAAAGATTGTGGGTGACCAAAACCCTAATGTTCGCGATGACGTTTTCCTGCGCGTCGAGAGCATAGAGAGAGGTTTGCCCTGGTTGCTGGCCGAATAGATAAATGAGCGTTGGCGATTTCACAGAAATATCAGCGATACCAGGATTGGCGACGAAAACGGAATCGGCATCCGCGTTTAAGCGTAAGAGCTTTCCCTCATTCAGTTCCACGACCAAGCTTCGGCCATCGGTTGCAAGGCTCGTTCCATCCAAACCCGCTTGAGCAGAGAATGCGAAAAGCGTGATGCAAAGGACCAGGAGCGAGCCACTAAGTCTTTGAATTAGGTTCTGCATAGCTGGCCTCTTTAAAAATTAAGTACGGAGGTTTGGGAACCGCGCGTCACATTGACGGTTTTTGCCGGTTTGGTGTAGATCCGGGCGGGCTCGGCTGGTTTATTGCCGCCATCGTCTGCAACGGCGGGGGCTGGTGCCGAAAGGACGTTGCTGACCTCACTGGCAAAGGTAAAGGTCTCGCCGCGCTCTGGATCGGGCTCTTCTAGTGGATCGACTAGGTCTGCGAGACGCTCTAGTTCTTCTTCGTCCTTGACCAGACTTCTAAGGCTAAGCGAGATCGTTCCGAGCTGCTGGAGCACAGCGAGCATTTCAGCTTGCTTGGGCGTAACCTCGAGGTTTGCGTTCTTACCCACACGCGGTGGACCGCCACCGTCATCAATGAATTGGTCGATGCCAAGGACGCGCACGTTCTCTAGAACTGTCTCGCTAACCTTTTGACCGCCAACAGCGTGGGTGAGGATCAAATCAATGCGGTCGCCCGGAAAGATCAGGCCGCTGATGGAAGAAGTCGCATTCACCTGGATTGCCATGGCGCGATAACCAGGCCGCAAGACAACGGCGAGATAGCCCCTATCACCTGGTCTAACCACGCGCTTTCGCGTAATTGGCTCGCCAACGGCAAAGCCGCGACGGACAACGGCACCCACCATATCTTCGATCGCGAAGATATCATCCGTGTAATAGCTCTCGGGTATCACGTCGTCTGGCCAGGCAGTCCAGCGCAGATGGGTCGGCTGAATGAAGACACCGGTCGGTAGATCGGTTTGCGCAACCAGGACCATTGGCCCTTTTTTGGTGGGCGCTTCTAGCTGTGCGACCAGGGGTTCCTTATTATTAACCCAGTTCCGGACGAAAACCGCGGTACCCGCTGTAATCGCGAGGGCGAGAATAATGAGGATGATTTTCCGCGCCGACATGGCGTGAAGCCTTTCTTTCAATGGAAGGTAGTCTTGCAAATACACCGTTTGTCAAAATGCGGCTTTGTGGTTCAAGCACTGATTTCGCGGACCGGCAAATGAAGTAAAAAGATATCGGTCCACAGCTAGCCACGATTTTCTGACAACCCTCCTGGTTGGAAACATCTAGCAAATACTGCATTCGACTATTTAAAAAACCGTAAAATAGCTGTAAAATGTTAAATAGTTATGCTTCTTTACTGTTATATAAAATGATATGAAAAATTATTATTTATGTGAAGCAAATAGTAATAATAAATAGTACCCATGTATTATTTGCTAATAATAAGTTTATAAGAAGTTTTGCTACGGTAAATTTGAAGTAACCAAAAGAGGTTAAAGCGCGCATTAACCAATTTCACCGGAAAACGCTAATTATCTGCTAATTCGCGAGTTGGGGAAGCGTCTTCGGCTGCAAGAGGTAAGA
>CAXMNO010000293.1:0-4595 GCA_964194655.1 uncultured Acidimicrobiia bacterium | reverse complement strand
GTTGGATCATTTTGCCGATCTCAGGGTCGTCAACCTCGATCATCAAGCCTGTTTCCTTGGCGTGGTCGTCGTTAATCCACTCCTTCAGCCAGCGGTGCGGAGTACCGGGGATGCGGCCCTCGCCAAAAATTCGCTCCCACTCCTCAGCGCTGCGGGTCAAAAAGACTTCCTGCATCCGCGCTGTGATCTTATCGGCCCAAAATTTTGGCAGAGGATAGACGCCGAGCGACACATCCGATTGCCATTCGCTTGTTGGAAGATAGGTATCTTCTTCCTCGTTCAGGCCCTCAGCGACCAAATCATCGTAGATGCCAAGCGCCTGAAGGCAGCGTTTTGCGTGGTGCTTATGGCTTGGGCAGACGACATAGAACATGCGCGCGTTCTTGCATTTATAACTGCGATAGAAGGGATCGAGCAGGCCTTGCAGCTCCTCATAGCTCATATCCATCGCCTGGCCGTCCTTCAGGCGACGTTCGATTTCCTGTTCACGTTGGGTTTTATAGCGTTCCGGGAAGCCATCGATTTTGATCGAGTTATAGCAAAGCCCTTCCATCACGGCGGCTGCCAGCGGGATCTCGATTTGGTCACCTAGGCCCGTGCGCTCACGCGCTTGCAGCGCCAAGACCGCAGCAGAAGCAGCCAGCATCGTCCCATAGGCCGAGGATAGAGGGAGCGGCGAGAATGACGGGTTGATTCCCATCAAAACCCTATTCAATCCCATGTCCGTAAAGACGCCGGAGGTCGCGGCGATCACATCTTCAAAGGCGCGCCAATCGCGGCGCAGCTCATCGTTTGAGGCAAAGCCTGGGATCGAGAGGCATATGAGTTCCGGGCGCTCTTCTCGAAGTTTTGCAAAATCAAAGCCCAAGCGCGCCATCACCCCGGGGCGAAAACTCTCAATTACAATATCGGCTTCTTTTATCAGCGCCCGCGCCTCGGCCAGGCCTTCCGGCGCCTTGAGGTAGATTGTGACGATGAGCTTGTTGCGATTAAGCGTGGCATTGGCCGGGCTATCCCAAAGGGGGCCGCTGGGCGGGTCCACATGCACGACCGTCGCCCCTAAATCGCCAAGAATCATCGCAGCAGCGGGGCCAGCTATATACTGACCAAAGTCGACAATTTTCACGCCCTTTAAGGGCAACTGAGAGGTGGGAACGATCGCCATCTGTCATCAATCCTCGTCAAAAAACCGCCTTTGCACGCACCAAGCATCCTTATAGGTGGCGCAATTATAGCTATCGCGCCTCTTTTTACTGTCTGCAAGAAGATTTGCACCACGAACCACTAACCCAAGCAGAGCCACACACCCAGGTGGATCGATTTCCTTCAAATCTGGCTTTGGTGATTTGGCAGTTTCTAATCGCTGCGCAGCGCTGCTGCTGGCAACATCGCAGACGCCCGCCTGGCGGGATAGTAGCCGAAAATCAGGCCCGTCATGACGGCAAAGAGCAGAGCTGCCAGAACAGTCGAAGGCGCGACCAAGATCGGCCACCCGGTGAGCCCAGCAAGCAGTAATGCGCTGCCAGCCCCCATCGCTACCCCGAAGGCCGCGCCGATCAAGCAAATGACCAGTGCCTCGCTCAAAAAGAGCCAGCCAATATCCCGGCGGTTGGCGCCAAGGGCCTGACGCAGGCCGATTTCACGGGTCCGCTCTGTCACCGATACAAGCATGATATTCATAATGCTGATGCCACCGACGACGAGCGAGATCGAGGCAACCGCAGCCAAAAGCCAGCCAAGCGTGCGGGTCGAGCCTTGCCTGGCTGCCATGGCAGCTGCTGGCTCGGTAACGCGAAAGCCTGCGGGCGCGCCTGAAAGGACCCCGTTGCGCTGACGGAGCAAACCCTCAATATCCTCCTTAGCACGACCAACCGCGGCATCGGACGTGGCCTTGACCAGGATATAAGTGACCTCATCTGGTATTATCCCCCGATCCTCCGCACCAAGGCGAAGGCGCGCCGTTTTATAGGGGACGAAGAGAATGTCATCTTGGTCGCGGCCCGAACCCGATTGACCCTTGGGCGAAAGCAATCCGATGACGCGCATCGGGACACCCTGAACGCGGATTTCCTGCCCGACCGGGTCTGCCTCACCAAAAAGGCGCAGAGCTGCAGTGGCACCGATGAGTGCGACCTTGCCGGCACGCGCCTCCTCACGCGCCGAAAATCCCCGGCCAGCCGCAAGAGGCCAGTCGCGAACGAAGAAATAGTCAGCCGTCGTCCCGTTAATTCTGGTCGGCCAGTTGCGATTGCCATAGACCAAACGCCCATGGAGTTGCAGGGCAGGCGCTGCCGCTGCCACATCGGGGATCGTCGCTGCTGCCTTGGCATCATCCACCGTTAAGGGGGCATTGCGGGTCCGCGCGCCATCTGGGCCCCTGGCACCACCTTCAGCACCCGGCAAGATGATCAAGACATTGGCACCCAAGGATCTAATCTGCTCTGCGATCTGAGTTTGCGCGCCAACGCCTACGGAAAGCATCGTGATCAGGGCTGCAACACCAATCGCAATGCTCAAAATCGCCAAGAAGCTGCGCAAGGAATTGGCCCGGATCGACTGCAGGGCATCCAAAAGATTTTGCCAAAGCGTCATCACGCAACCTCGCGCCGAGGCGCTGGCAACGTCGACAAGCTTGCAAGCCCGCTAGGCAGAGGGCCGTCTTCGATGATACGCCCATCATGAACGCGGATCAGCCTTTTGGCCTTAGCAGCAACGGCGGGATCGTGGGTGACCAAGATCACCGTGCGCCCGGCTGCGCATACCTCTTGGAGGAGTTTTAGGATCTGATCACCAGTCGTCGTATCAAGCGCGCCGGTCGGCTCATCCGCCACGATGAGCTCTGGATCACTCACCAACGCGCGCGCTATTGCAACCCGCTGCTGCTCACCCCCGGACATCTCGGCTGGATAGGCGTTTGCGCGCCCCGTTAGACCCATGCCTGCCAAGGCTTCCTCTGCAAGGCGCAAACGCTCTTTACGTCTGATCCCTCGATAAATCAGCGGCAATTCCACGTTCCCAAGGGCGCTGCGGCGTGCCATCAGGTGATAGGCTTGGAAAATAAAACCGATATGACGGTTGCGTATTTCAGCCTGCGCAGAGGGCGAGAGTTTGGCGACGTCCCTCCCCTTTAAATGGAGGGCACCGCCACTGGGCGAATCAAGAAGGCCGATAAGGTTCATCAAACTGCTTTTACCAGAACCCGAAGGTCCCATGATGGCGACAAACTCACCTTCGCGCACGGTGAACGACGCCCCATCGAGCGCGGTGACCGCGCCACCTCCAGCGCCATACCTTTTGGTGAGGCCCCGTGCTTCGATCAAGATTTCGCGTGCGCCACGCATTAAAACTTGATCCCTAGAAGCTGAAACTCCTCAACCGATGGGCTGTTGCCGGTGATAACGCTCTCGCCTTGCGACAATTCTCCATCGAGGATGGCGATATTCAATCCGTCATCCGGGCCTAAGAAAACTTTACGAGGCCGCGGATTGCCATTTTGATCGAGGATCCAGACACTTTGCCCACCCTCGTCCGCTAGCGACTTCCCAGCACCGCCACCGTCGGGGGTGAAACGCAAGGCGGCCAATGGCACCTTTAGGACAGGTCCAACCTCCGCGACGGCGATACGCACGGTTGCGGTCATACCCGGTAAAAGCAGTCCTTCAGGGTTTGAAGCTTCCAAAACGACGGTATAGGCAACAACACCCTGGACAACGACGGCGGCCTTCCTGATTTCTGTCACCTTCGCTGTGAAGCGGCGATCTGGAAAGGCATCGACCGTAAAGGCTGCGCGCTGGTCAACCGCGATTTCGGCAATGTCTGTCTCATCGATATTCGCATGGATTTCCATCGCGGAGAGATCGCCTGCGATATTGAAAAGGATCGGCGCATCAAGGGTGGCAGCAACCGTCTGGCCGAGTTCCACATTACGGCCAACCACCACGCCATCGATGGGCGCGCGGATGGTGCTGCGTTCCAGATCCAACTGGGCGAGCGTCACTTCGGCTTCGCGCAAGGGTAGCGCTGCTTTTGCATTGGCAAGCTCGGCTTCTGCTTCCCGGCGTCCGGCTTCGCTGGAGGCAACAACGTGACTATGGGCTTCTGCGACGGCCTTAGCCTCGCGTAGTTCTGCCGCAGCAGCGTCGCGGGCTGTCACCGCATCTTCCAAAACCGCCTTTGCAGCGGTGCCACGCCCGGCCAGCTTTTCAGTACGTTGGAGTTTCTGTTTTGCCGCTGCCAGCTTGACCCGCGCTTGATCGATTTTGGCAGCGAAGATCTTGCGCCGGGCGAAAGCTTCGCGCTCGCCACCTTGAGCCTTTTCGAGTTTCGCCCTCAAAATGGCAACGTTCTCACGCGCCATAGCACCTTCCGCCTCGGCCTTTACGACGTGGGCACGAAAGCCACGCTGATCGAGGACGGCCAGCGTCTGGCCTGCTGCGACTTCCTGGTTGAAATCTGCATTCAACTCGGCGATTTGGCCGGAGAGTTGGGAGCTGACCTCGACATTGGCGACCGCCTGCAGGGTTCCGGCTGCAGTGATCGTTTGCCGGATTTCTCCGAGTGCCACCGTGGTCGTTCTGTATCGATCGCCTGCGTTT
>CAXMNO010000292.1:0-2312 GCA_964194655.1 uncultured Acidimicrobiia bacterium | reverse complement strand
AGCGCACTCAATGCGGTCACCTGCGCTTGTGAGCTGCAGCGCGGCATGAGTGAACGTAATGGCGAAATTCCAGAAGGCCGCCAAATTACCTTTCGCATCGGTATCAACCTTGGCGATGTGATTATTGAGGGCGATGATCTTTACGGCGATGGCGTCAATATCGCAGCGCGCCTGGAGGCTCTATCGGACCCCGGCGGCATTCTCATCTCCGGCAAGGTTTATGAGGAGGTGCGGGGCAAACTCCCCTTCACCTTCGAGGACCTGGGCGAACAGGCCGTCAAAAATATTCCAGACGCTATCCGGATGTATCGCTGGGTCGAAGACGGACTTGAACAATCCCCCGAAAGGCAAAGCCCTCAAAAGGAGCTCGTGCTCCCCGACAAACCCTCCATTGCCGTCCTCCCCTTCGACAATATGTCTGGGGACCCGAACCAGGAATTCTTCGCCGATGGCATTACCGAGGACCTGATTACAGCCCTTTCCAAGATCCGCTGGTTTTTCGTTATCGCCCGAAATTCGACCTTCACCTACAAGGGTCAAGCAGTCGAGGTCACCCAGGTCGCGCGCGAGCTTGGCGTGCGCTACGTCATTGAAGGTAGCGTGCGCAAGGCCGGAAACCGTGTACGGATTACAGCGCAACTCGTTGACGCAACAACAGGCCGCCATGTCTGGGCGGAGCGTTACGACCGCGACCTCGCTGACATATTCGAGTTGCAAGATGAAATGACCCAGACACTCGTCGGCGCCATCGAACCGGAACTAAGTGCGGCCGAGCGTGAACGCACAGCGCGCAAACCTCCTGAAAGCCTGGACGCCTGGGAAACATACCAGCGCGGCCTTTGGCACCTTTGGAACTTCACCAAGGATGACCATATCAAGGCGCAGGACTTCTTCCAACGCACCCACGAGTTGGACCCAAATTTCGCCCCGGCCTATGCCTTTGAATCCTATACGCATTATCTACACGTCATGCTCGGCTTCTCGCAAAATCAGCGCGAGAGTCTGGAAGTGGCTTTAACGGCGGCTAAAAAGGCGCTCTCCCTCGATGATAAGGACGGCATGGCGTATTTTGCCTTGGGCCGCGTCTATATGATGCATGGGAATCACGATGCCTCAATCGCCGAGCTGGAGACATCGATCAAGCTCAACCCGAGCTTCGGGCTTGCCCACCATGGCCTGGGAAGCGCCTTCTTGCTTTCAGGCAGGCTGGAGGAAGCAGCACGAGAACTCGACAAAGCCATTCGCCTCAGCCCACGCGACCCCGTACTGTGGGGCACTTACAGCTTTCACTCCCTCAACTGCAACCTGATGCGCGACTTCGAAGGCGCCGTCCACTGGGCCAGAAGGGCCATGCATGAACCAAGATCGGAAGGCGGCGGCTACTGGGCACCTGCCGCCCTCGCGTCTGCGCTCGGCAACCTTGGCCAGATCGAAGAAGCGAAGGAAGCTCTGTCCGAGGCGCTCAAAAGGAAGCCGGACTTATCGCTGGCCTACATTTCCTCCACCTTTCCGACCAAGCAGCCGGGCGGCCTAAAGCTATACCTGGAAGGCCTCAGCAAAGCAGGCTTGAAATAGGGCAATCCCTCGTGATCGAGCTTTCGAGCGCCGGGGCTCTTCGTGTACGTAGATTTCGCCACCTAACATTGTTATCCTCCTTTTCGAGGGAGAGCGCGCTTGGAGAGAAAACTCGCCGCGATTATGGCAACCGACGTGGTTGGCTATACAGCCTTGATGGGCAAGGATGAGGTAGGCACGCTCGCCGCCCTCAAAGCACACCGTAAAGAATTCATCGAACCCAAGATTGCTGATCACCATGGACGGCTGATAAAGCTGATGGGCGACGGGGCGCTGGTCGAGTTTGCCAGCGTGATCGATGCCCTTGCCTGCGCGGCCGAGCTTCAAATCGGCATGGCCGAGCGCAATAGCCGCGTGGCGGACGGGCCACAGATCACCTTCCGTATCGGTATCAACTTGGGCGATGTCATCGTCGAGGGCGATGACCTTTACGGCGATGGCGTGAACGTGGCGGCGCGCCTTGAAGGCCTGGCCGAGCCCGGCGGCATTTGCATCTCCGCCAAGGTCTACGACGAGGTGAAAAACAAACTCGCCCTTAGCTACGAAGACCTTGGCGAGCGCGAGGTGAAGAACATCGCCGAACCCATCCGCGTCTATCTGATTGTTCCAGGTCGCGGCGATAAAGGGTTAGGAGAAAAGGCGAATGAGGAGCTATCGCTCCCCGACAAGCCCTCAATCGCTGTTCTACCGTTTGACAATATCTCCGGCGATCCCGAGCAGGAATATCTGGTCGATGG
>CAXMNO010000291.1:0-1785 GCA_964194655.1 uncultured Acidimicrobiia bacterium | reverse complement strand
GGGACCGTCTTTGAGTCTAGCCATGTGCCGATGCACAAGTGGCTGCAGGCGATTTATCTGATTTGCTCAAGCAAAAAAGGCATTAGCAGCAACCAGTTGCACCGAACCCTTGGTGTGACAATGAAAACCGCTTGGTTCATGTCGCATCGTATCCAAAAACCTTTGCGGTCGGGTGATCTGTATCCGTTTGGTTCTGGTGGAGGGATTGTGGAAGCGGACGAAACCTTTATTGGCACTGAACCGGGCCGTGAAGTGAAGCCGGGGTATGCCCACAAGAATAAGGTTCAGTCACTCGTAGATCGCGCCACTGGCCGCTCAAAAAGCGTTGTGGTCAAAGACCTACGCAAAAGCACCCTGCGCGCCGACCTTGTGCTTATGGGCATCAAAGGCAAGCGCCTAACTTACGAAACGACTCGTTGGTAATGCCGAAGAAGAAAAAGAGCGAAAGCCAAAAAGAGCAGTCAAAAAGGTTTCTGGAAAAGGCCCAGGAACTCACGGACGCTGGCGATCTAAGCCCCACCGAAGCCGAAGAAAAGTTTAAGCGGGCGATGGATAAGGTCGCCGCAGCTAAAGAGACTCTTCCCAAGCTCTAAACTCGGCCCAGACTTCATCACGACTTTGCGCGACAAGTGCAGATCGGAAGAAGCGAAGAGTGTGCTGAAGTTTCTCTGGCCGAAAATGCCGGAAGTAGCATTTCTCAGCGTTGCTTAAGGTTTGCCCGTGCTTGCTTTCGACAAGTGCGGTGTTGCCGCCAAACAGCGCCGCCATGGACTTGCGTTCGGGAAGGTTTTTACGCTGGCGCTCAACGTGTTTCCCCCACTCCCATGCCACCAAGTCAGCGGCGTGAAAGATGCCCTCCATCTTATCCTTCGGGGTAACGGTTTCGCTTGCCAGAGAATAGCTGTCTAGGAAAATTCCGCGATCTTCCGGCCCCTCCTGCAAGAACTCCAAATAACGCATTAGGCCCTTTTGACCCTCATCCCCTCTTTCAAAAATATAAGAAATCTGCCTTCGTGATTGACGCCCTGAACGGTTCGCTTTGCCGCCAAGCGCGGTCATGGTTAAATGGCACATGTAGCCGTAGGGTGATCGGAATGCGGCTAACATCTGTTGATTATCCTGATTGCCTCTTGCGATGGTCGGTAGGTGGTCTGCCACCAATTCCGCATCGCACGAGACAGCCACAACATGGGATGCGTATTGACGAATGATGTCGATGGTTCCGACCATTATCTGGTGTTTCTCGCTATCAGATATGCCCTTAAAATCACCTTCTCTGGCATTTAGATCGGTCATATGGAAGGTTCGCCCATCCAAGATGCGTTCCCACTTTCGGTGGGCCTTTACGGCCCGGTCATAGCCAAAAGTCACGCCTGCAATAGAAAACACGCCCGACAGCTTTGTGCTGTGGTCGATACACGCTCTAAGCGCCACTAAACACCCCGAGAGATTGAGAGGGAAAAGAGAAGCAATGTCTTCATCAATATCGCATCCAACGAGCAACCTACAGTCAGCCACAGCCTATCTCTCTTCCCTTGGGTCCGTAAAGTATAATTACGCCTAAGGAAAGGCGATGACCTCAACAAAATCGCCCGCTTCCTTCGCGCCATCGTTTGGCGGGCGGACGATGAGGGCGTTGGCGTTGGCGAGGACCGACTGCAAACCGCTATCCTGGCGGTCGGCGGCGATGACCGCGCCGTTCGAGATGGTCGCGCGCATGTAGTGCTCGCGCGGGCCATTCATGGTGACAGGTGCGCCAAGAGGCATCTTCTGGCGGGGCATCGG
>CAXMNO010000290.1:0-4082 GCA_964194655.1 uncultured Acidimicrobiia bacterium | reverse complement strand
CATGGCGCGCGCGACTGCAGATAGGCCTTTGGAGCCATTGATTGCAGATGCTGATGAGTTCCAGGAAGACGGTCCGGCGGATGAATCCGATGGCTTCCTGGATCGTTTGATTGCGCGGCTAAAAAACCCCGATTCGTCTGAGGCTCCTGGCGACAAAGAAAAACGGCTGGAGCGCTTTTTCCAGCCCCGCGAGGGTGGCCGATAGCAACAGTCCCAAGCGGTCCTAATTTCACCTAGAGAGTGGCCCTTTTCCCCTTTGGCCGTAATGCGGATAAGGTAGGTCCACTATTGCCAGGCGTTGCGGAGGGTACTTATGGCCGAGGATAGAAAAGATGATTTCCCAGGGGCCGCCGACTATGGTCGCAGCCTTCGCGGTTTCGGCGTTAATTTGCTGGTCAGTGATTTAAACCAGACCCTTTCCTTCTTAAAAACAATCTTGGGCATAGAGCCGGTCCATAAAAGTGACGGGTTCGCAGTGTTGGTCTACAAAGGTCAGGAGTGGATGCTGCACGAGGATGGAACATACCATAGTAATCCCCTCCTATCCTTGACAGGTGATGGCGTGATCCGTGGCGCCGGCGTTGAGCTAAGGCTCTATGACGTAGATCCAGACGCAGCCGAGGATAGGGCGCGCCAGGCAGGCTATACGGTGTTACAGAGCGCAACCAACAAGCCACATGGGCTCAGGGAGTGTTACCTCGTCGACCGCGATGGCTACGTTTGGGTTCCAGGTGTTGGGATTTCCAACGACGAATTGCCCAAAGACAACTAGAGCACTTTTAATGATCTTTCGATCATGAAAATTGCTCTATCTCATATTATTACGCACTTTCCGGGGGCAAAACCGCATACACTTTTGCTGAAAGTGCTCTAGCCGTAACGCCAGAGATCACGGCCATTTTGCTTGAGCCATCGATTTGCGGCCTCGACATGCTCGCTCATGCTCTCCGTTAAGCGCCAAAAACGAGGACTGTGGTTGTGCTCCACCAAATGCGCGACCTCGTGGGCGACGACATAGTCCAGAACGAACGGGGGTGCTAAAACAAGGCGCCAGGAGAAATTGAGATCGCCCTTGCTCGAACAACTACCCCAGCGGCTGCTCGTGTCACGTATGGCGATCCGGCCTGGTTTTTTATCGATCTGCTCCGCCTTCAATCTGACGAGCGAGACGACCTCCGTGCGCGCGACCCGGGTTAGAAAGTCCTGGACGCGCCGGGCAAGATGCTCACTTTTGCCGGAAACCCAAATGACATTGCCCTCAAGCCAAACCCCCCGTTTTGCGTCTGGAAGGTGACGGATTTGGTGGGCCCCGCCAAAAAGAGGAATTTGGGCACCATCTTCAAAGCGAACAGGTGCTGCCTTTTCTCCCATCCTCGCAGTCAGCCAATGCTTTTCCTTTTCGGCAAAAGCCAATCCTTCGCGAATCGATGTCCCTTTGGGAATAACAAGCTTTGCCAGATCCCCTTTCGCATCGAGGCGCAGGGTCATTTTCCGCGCGTGGGGATGTTGCCGGACCCGCAGTGGTAATGCGGTTCCGTCGTTCAGCAATATCTCGTAGGTGTCGGGTCGCTCGCTCACGATATCTTGTATAGCCCGGTGCGATAGGAAATCAAGCCTTGGGCGTTCCGGTCGCCGCCACAAATTACGAGGCTGTTCGCCCGCGCTCGGAATCGTAAAGTCTGGCAAGCTTAGCGCTGGGCAAGCGCAGATAATATAGGGCGTGAAGCGACAGCCATTGCATGAAGATCAAGGCGGGGTGGCGACCTTCGAAGCGCCTGGCCGATGTCGTGACGGCGGGCTCGTCGATGCAGATTGTGCCACCAAAACGCTCCATTCGCCGATTAAGGTCGAAATCCTCCATCAGCGAAAGAGGGTGAATGCCCCCAATTTGCGTGAGAACCTCTCGCCTGATAAAGATTGCCGAATCGCCGTAGTAGAGGCCATGCCCGCGAAACCAGGCATAAAACCGCGTCAGCCAGCGAGCAAAACGGCTATCCCCGCGAAATATGACGCGGAAGTTGCCGCCACTGATGTTTGGGTCCGCAAGGACCTTTCCAAGGGCATCAGCCGTGCCAAGCTGAAGCATGGTGTCGGCGTGAAGGAAAAGGAGAATATCGCCCGTTGCCACCCGGGCACCGCTGTTGAGCTGTTGGCCACGACCGCGCTTGCTGGATATGACGCTAGCGCTGGATTTTCTGGCCAGCGTCCGTGTCTCATCGAGACTACCGCCATCCACGACGATGATTTCACTCATCGGTGCGGCTTGGCGCGCGGCTTGAAGACAATCCCAGATGCGCGTTGCCTCATTCAATGTCGGGACGATAATTGAAATTCGCATCTTGGATTCTCTTAGGCTTTGAGGAAGAACTCCCGTTCCTCCTCACTATATAGGCCAAGTTCAACCAGTTCTTGCTGCCAGTGGGTCCAGCGCTCCCGCGCCCAGGATTTGAGGCGATCCCCTACGACCCACCGTGCAAGTCGGCCCTCACCTGAAGCAAGCTCTACACTTTTGTACCAAATTTGGCGCAGCCAAAGATAGGTATTCAAGCGATCCGTCCTTGAAAGGTGGGGGAGGGCTTCAGGCAGGTAGATCTTCGCAAAGGCGATGTGCCTTGCCTCGTCATGAGCAATGTCACGATTAAGATCGGCAAACACGGGGCATGGCAACCACTTGCCCGCGGCTTGCTGTAGGGCAATCGCCTCTCCTTCCAGGAGGACGTGAATCGCAAGCGGCAGGGCTTCACTTGGTCCATCCCAGTTTGCGACTGCTTGGTTCATGGAATCGAAAAGCGCGCCTCTTGGGCCAGGACCGCCCAGGGAGGAGAGATAATCGTGATAGAGGGCTGCGTGGATACGCTCGTCGTTGACTTGCCATTCAAGACAAGCTTTGGCAGCCGGGCTCGTTGCCCGCTTTGCCAAGGTCTCACAAATCTCCGCAGTCAGGCATTCGCCGTGGTAGAGCTGGGTCACGGCAAACTTTGCAAGCGACCTCGGGAATCCAGCCTTTAGCCTTGGGAGGGGAACCGGAGCGATCGCACGGGTGGCCGTAGCCTCGGCAGCTTTGTTAGCGAGTGCTCTCAAGCGTGCTTCAAGTATCATTGCGCTGCCGTATCCTCGGGGCTGAGAAATGTAATGTCCGCAATCTCCCCATGAGACTGGCCGCCCAGGTCATCGCTATCGGCGGAAACTGCGACAAAACGCGGGTATGGGGCCGCACGACCGAAGTGCTTCTCGAAATCGGTCTTAAAATCGATCGTCTCGCTGCGCCAAGTCCCAACACCATCGCTGTTGTCACGTAGTACGATGATCACGCCCTCGCCCTCATCCAGATAGGGATTCTCGAATTGTTTCCCCTTTCCCTCAGCAGGTCCCCAAACATAGGTAATCACGTGACCAAAAACGGGGATGCCAAAAAGTCCAGCCAGGGCCTTTGACAGTGAACGGTTGTTCGGGTCTTCGGGAAACCAGAGATGGACGGCGAGCGGCCGGTCATCGGCGCCCTTTTCCATAAGATCGCTCGGAGGCCCAGCGTCATCGACCCGCCATTGCCATGCTAAGCTTGAAAAGCCTTTCTCGGCTTCGCGATACAGAAAGGCTGCTGAGTTGTTGCTCAAAATTTTGATGGAGCCATCTGCGCTTAGCTGAAAGTCGGTGGGCTCGGTTCCGGGCAATTCCAGAAGCTCCCAACCATCATCGGATAGGGAGGGCGCCGCCGATGTCGCGGCCCTCGCCTGCCAGGGGACCATGAACATTGCAAGACCCACCACGATCATGGCTGTCCAGAAGCGCTGGCGCATCTTCATTTCCCGCAAGCCTCGACGTCCCGAAATCTTTGAAGTCACTTAGGTTTCACCGTTCCATTTAGATTCTATTGAACCGGTGAAGCGCAAGTCACAGCACGATCACTTGTGATTGACCTGGCACTTGTGATTGAAGTGGTTTTGGGTCTGCTTTTGGCCCGCCGGGAGCGAATCTAAGACCGGGGCGAAAATTTCGTTGAGTTTTCCAGGTAAGAGCCATGCTTTTTTTGCATAGAGCTTCTGCACAACCGGCACTGGTAGGAGGCATCGCTAATGCATAAT
>CAXMNO010000289.1:0-2020 GCA_964194655.1 uncultured Acidimicrobiia bacterium | reverse complement strand
GAGCTTTTCATGGAGTTAGTTCCCTTTCCGCCCATTCCAGAAAATGAGGCGCAGCGCCTAGAAGTGTTAAGCCGTTATGATATTCTCGACACGGAACCTGAGAACGCTTTTGACCGGATAACCAGGATCGCTGCAGCCAGTTTGCAAGCTCCTATGGCCTTCGTTAGCTTTGTCGACCGCGACCGGGCTTGGTTCAAATCCGTTTTCGGAATTGATATAGGAGAGTGCCCTCGTGAGGGTTCGTTTTGCGGCCTCACCGTGGCTATTGAAGAGCCACTTGTGGTTGGAGACGCAAAAAAAGACCCGAGGTTTCAAAAAAATCGGTTCGTCGAACCGGAAGATGGCGTTCGCTTTTATGCCGGCGCGCCGCTGCGTACGCCTGAGGGGTTTGTGCTCGGCACCGTGTGTGTTTTCGACACAAAGCCACGTACGCTGAAGACTGATGAACTCGCGATCCTCGAAGATTTGGCGGCCTTGGTCGTCGATGAATTGGAGCTTCGCCAAAGCATGAGCGGGGCACTTAAGGCCCGAGACGAACGTTTCCATGATATCGCGGTCAGCGTTCCGGGGGTGGTTTTCCAATACTATGTTTCAAGAGAAAAAATTCCTTCATTTTCTTATGTGAGCCCCGTAATCGACCAAGCCATCGATAAAAATGCATCCGGCAAGATGATCATGACGGGTGATTGGAATGAAATTGTGGTGGAAGAAGACCGCGCGGGCTTAGAAGCTTCTATTATGGAGTCGCGAAAATCGGGCGAGCCTTGGTCTTGGGAAGGCCGTTGCCTTCGTGCAGCGAACGGGCCTGGGTGGTTTCGAATTTCGGCCATTCCTCGGAGTTTGGGAAACGGCGATGTGCTTTGGAATGGCTTGCTGCTGGACGTAAACGATCAAAAACTCGCGGAAGAGAAACTTGCTCAAACCCAGAAAATGGAGGCAATCGGCCAGCTAACAGGTGGTGTTGCGCATGATTTCAACAACCTTCTGGCTGTCATTCAAGGAAATACGGAGCATTTGGCCGATGAAGCCAAAGGCGGCGGTCGCGCGCTGGAGGCTATTTTCCGCGCCTGCGAACGAGGCGCGAGCCTAACCCGGCAGCTCCTTGCTTTCTCGCGCAATCAACCGCTTGAGCCACAAAACATCGATCCTGCAAGGCTCATCATCGGCGTTTCAGAAATGCTTCAACGCACACTCGGCGAAACCATCTCAATCTCTCTCGATTTGGACGGTGATCTTTGGCCCGCCCTTGTTGACCCAACACAACTCGAAAACGCCCTTTTGAATTTGGCCTTGAACTCGCGAGACGCCCTTTGCCAAGGCGGGCATTTGAAAATTAGCTGCAAGAACGCCAATCGCGATGAAATTGAGGCTTACGATATCGGCAATCAGGAGACGTGTCGCGAGTTTCTCGCCATCTCAGTGATCGACGACGGAATGGGTATGTCGAAAGAGGTTCTCACCAGGGCTTGTGATCCATTCTTTACGACCAAGGATACCGGCAAAGGCAGCGGCTTGGGGTTATCCATGGTCTATGGCTTTGCGAAGCAATCTGAGGGGCACCTCAATTTGGAGAGCGAAGTCGACCGCGGCACCAAGGCCACTTTGTACTTACCGCGCGGCCGAGAAGCCACTGTTGAGGCCGAAACAGAGCGCTGGCAGGAAAGCCAGGAAAAGAAGAATAAGCGCATTCTCGTGGTCGAAGATGACCCAGAGGTACGCGAACTCACCGCTAGAACACTTGATACCCTAGGCTATCGAACGTGCAGTGTGAGCGATGCCCAGGCTGCCCGGTTGGAGCTTTCGCGCGATCCCAACATAGATCTCATTCTTTTAGATATCGTTCTTCCAGGCGGCGTGAGCGGCATCGAATTAGGCAATGAGCTGCACCATGAGTATCCAAATCTGCCGATTGTTTTTATGTCAGGCTATGCCGCACCGACGACAATGGAAAATCAGGACTTTATCAAGACGGTGCCATTGCTGCGCAAACCCTTCGATCGGGCGACTATAGCAACAACCC
>CAXMNO010000288.1:0-6424 GCA_964194655.1 uncultured Acidimicrobiia bacterium | reverse complement strand
ATGGTGCCTTGGTGGAGTTTGCCAGCGTAATGGATGCGGTCGAATGCGCTCTTGCCATTCAGCAAGGCATGGGGCTGCGTAACGCGGACGAGCCCGATGACCGAAAGATGGAGTTCAGGATTGGCATCAATCTTGGCGATGTTTTGGTTGAGGGCGATGATATCTATGGCGAGGGCGTCAATATCGCAGCCAGGCTGGAAACTTTGGCGCGACCCGGCACGGTTTGCATTAGCCGCTCTATCTACGACCAAATTGCGGGACGAATTTCCCAGCCCATTGAAGACCTGGGCGAGCAGGCCTTGAAGAATATAGAAGACCCAATCCGGGTCTACCAAATTGTAACTGAGCAAGCGACCGGTGAAGCTCATCGAAAAGGCACGGCAGACGCGTCTACCTTTGAACTTCCGCATTTCGAGAAACCCTCGATCGCCATTCTGCCCTTTAGGAATTTGAGCGGTAGCGCTGAAAAAGATTACCTGGCAGAAGGGTTGCGGCTTGGCATCCTTTCAACACTCGTTCAACTGCCAGGCTTATTTCTGATAGGCACGACGGCGGTCAATATGTTCACCGGTGGGCGTGTGCCTGCAACCCAGGCCGGGCAGGAGGTCGGTGTCCGCTATGTCCTGGAAGGCGCTGTCCAGCAAACAGATGAACGTATTCGTGCGACGGTACAACTAACGGACTGCCAGGCAGGAGAAATCATATGGGCTGAACGCTATGACCGGGTTCTTGATGATCTTTTCAAAATGCAGGATGAAATTACCCAGCAGGTCATCATCTCGCTAAACGTCAAGCTCCTCGGGCGAGAGCAAGATAGACTCTGGTTTTCCAAGATCACCAACCCGAATGCCCGTGAATTTTTCTTAAAAGGGATAAGCCACCTCTACAAAGGTACGCTGGAGGATAATGCTGCTTCGCGCGCGTTATTCGCCGACTTCTACCGCGAACAGCCCGATTCAGTCTTTGGACCTGGTGTCATTGCACTGACCCACTGGCTAGACCTCTTTATCGGCTGGACGGACGATCCGGCAAAATCGAAAGCCCAGGCCATTGAATGGGCGGAAAAATCAATCGAATATGAAGACAACAACGGGTTCGGGCATGCGGTCATCGGCCATCTGCAGCTGTTTGAAGGAAAGCATGATGAAGCTCTCGCGAATTGCCGGATAGCGGTTGAAACACGCGATAGCTGCCCCTTGGCCCATGGTCTGCTGGCAAGTGCCTTGAACTATTGCGGCGATCCGCGCGGGGCCGTGAAGTATGCGAGGAAGGCCCTGGAGCACGAGCGGATTTATCCTCCATGGATGGTCAACGTGCTGGCAACAGCTTACCGTGACGGGGATATGCTGGGCCTATCTATTCCAGCGGCCAAGGAATCCGTTCGGATTGACGACCAGCAAATCGCAGCGCGCCTTATATTATGTAGTGATTACTATTTATCGAATTCTCATGAGCATGCGGGTCGCATCGCGCGGGAAATCATGGCCATGGCACCAGAATTTAGCCTTTCCGACTATGCGCCGACCCAGCCCTATAAGGATGACGGCGTGCTGAGTGGGGTTATTTCGACGCTGCACGACGCCGGCTTACCAGCCTAACGCCTCGCCAAGTGGTTCCAGATAGCGCGATTGTGAAGGAAAAGGGTCAATTTTCCCTGCTTTCTAATGACGCTTTGCACCTATATAAACCGCAGGATATTATTTACGGAAGCGATGGCCGAAAATGGACTCATCACTAAAAACGCCGCTTGATCCGCGGAAATTCCTAGATCCCTTTTTGACGGCTAAGGCCGAGGCGCGGGCATCTATCACGCTTAAGGCGTTGGAAACGCTCTGGTTCAACACGGGCACGCTCTGCAATTTGGCCTGTGGCAACTGCTATATCGAGTCCACGCCGACGAACGACCGGCTTGTTTATTTGACCCGTGCAGAAGTCGCAGCCTATCTCGATGAGATCGAAAAGGACGAGCTCGGCACCAAGACCATCGGTTTTACCGGCGGCGAGCCCTTTATGAACTGGGAAATTATTGACATCCTCGAAGAAACGCTTTCGCGCGGGTTCGAGGTTCTCATGCTCACCAACGCCATGCGCCCCATGATGAAGGTGGCGGAACCGTTGTTGGATCTGCAAATGCGCTTTGGTGAGCGGCTGACGATGCGAGTTTCCACCGACCACTACACCCAAAAACTCCACGAGGCAGAGCGCGGCCCTCGTTCTTGGGAGCCCATGATAAAAGGGCTGAAGTGGCTGGCCGAGAATGGATTTACGGTGAATATTGCCGGACGTCTTTTCTCTGGTGAGACGGACGACGAGGTGCGCGCGGGTTTTGTTGGCTTCATTGCTGAGACGGGGCTCAGTATCGATGCGAACGATCCTTGGCAGCTCGTACTTTTCCCAGAAATGGATGCCACAGTCGATATTCCGGAAATAACCGATGCTTGTTGGGGTATCCTGGGTGTGTCGCCTGAAAATATTATGTGTTCGTCTTCGCGCATGATCGTGAAGCGAAAAGGAGCTGATACTCCAGCTGTTATTGCCTGCACGCTGCTGCCTTATGATGAAGAATTTGAGCTTGGGTCCACCTTGGCCGAGGCCTCCAAAACGGTGCAGCTAAACCATCCGCACTGTGCCCGCTTTTGCGTGCTAGGCGGGGCTGCTTGTTCAGGCTAAGCGCCTTTCGCCCAGCCTATTCGCCCAGCTGAAGGCGGTAGTCTTTCGGTAGGAAGTAGAGGTGGTCATTGGCCTCTTGTGCCAAGTGGCAGCCGATGCAGTACTTAACGCGCTCAGAGTTCACGCCCTTGGTAACGCCGAAAACCTCACCACCGGGCATGATCATGGAATACTGCCAGTCGCCGCTCACATAGTTGAAGCCGGTTTCCATCTTTCTCATAATGAAGAAGGGACCTGGCCGCATATCGCCATCCTCGGTTACGGAAAAGCTATCCTTCACGACAATCGAGCCGGGCGGCAACTTTCCTGCCTTCTCATACTTGCTGTATGCTTTGGCGATGTCGTTCGCGAAGTTGTTGACGTAGCGCTGGCCATGGGTCGAAGAACGGTAGGGCGCGTCATTGTAAATCTGCCAGTTCTGGTAATCTTCCGCCACTGGATCACCCGATTCCCCATAACTCTTGGCGAGCAGGCCCTTCAATCCCCGATAGACTTGGTTCGCTTCTTCTTTGCCAAGAACAGCCGCTCGTCGGACGCGAAAGTGTCTTCGGGGTTTGTTCGGATCACCGCTTATCTCCGGGCGAACCTCTTCGGCCCCGCTTTGCGCTAAAGCTACACCTTTTCCGAGCGGCAGCATAAAAGCCACAGCCACTGCGAGAATGGTTAGGCAACAACGCAAAACCCTCATGGGAATTGGCTTTCTAGAGAATTTGGAAAAACAGCCTGTGAAATCATAGACCTATCAACGATCACGGGGGGTCAAAGCTTTGTGACGTTTTGCTTTGATGTCAAGGGATCCTTCACTTGAGGCTTTCAGGGTTGTTGACCGTCTTTATTCAGGCTCTAAGCTCGCGTGAAAGCGTGCGGTCGAGACGCTGGTCAAGGCGCTAATGGAGGAGTGCTCTAAATGCAGATGAGCAGGTTTGCAAGTTTCTTTCTGTTTTCAGTGCTATCTAGCGTAGTTCTCTTTTCGTCAACTGCACGTGCTGAAACTCTGCGCATCGGCATGACGCAGTTTCCTGCAAATTTTCACCCGGCAATCGAATCCATGCTTGCGAAAAGCTTTGTTCTTGGTGCCACCAGCCGGCCCTTTGTCGTCCATGATCAAAGCTGGGAGCCCGTGTGCCTTCTCTGTACCCAATTTCCGACGATGGAAAACGGGCTCGTTAAGAGAGAGGTTTTGGCGGAAGGCGGTGAAGGTCTCTCGGTCGAATATGATATTCACCCTCGGGCGACGTGGGGCGATGGGACGCCTGTTACCTCCGAAGATGTTGTTTTCTCTTGGGAAATGGGGCGCCACCCTGAATCCGGTGTTGCAGATCAAGAGACTTTTCGCCGGATTCTGTCCGTTGAAGTGCTGGACGAGAAACGGTTTATCACACATCTCGACCGCGTGGTTTTCGACTATTACCGCTATGTGCCCTCGCCAATTCCAGCACACATTGAGCGTCAGATTTTCGAGGATAATCCAACGGAGTATCGCCGCAGAACAGCCTATGACAGTGATCCGACCAATCGCGGTCTGGCTTATGGACCTTACCGGATCGCGCGGGTGGAATCGGGCTCTGAGATAGAATTGACCCGGAACGAGACTTGGTGGGGCGCAGCCCCTGCCTTCGATAAGGTCATCTTTAAAGTTATTGAAAACACAGCAGCCCTGGAGGCAAATCTCCTTTCAGGCTCCCTAGACATGATTTCGGGCGAGCTTGGCTTATCACTCGATCAAGCCTTAGCGTTTGAAAAGCGCCACGGCGAAGATTATCAGGTCCTCTCCAAGGCGGGTTTGATATACGAACACATTGATTTGAATCTGGATAATCCTCTTCTCAGCGACCCTCGCTTGCGCCGGGCTTTGCTTCAGGCGATCGATCGCGAGACGATAAGCGAACGGCTTTTCCAAGGACGCCAACCCGTTGCCCATGGCTCCGTTAGCCCACTGGACTGGGTCTACGATGAAAATAGCCCACGCTTCGCCTATGATCTCGACGCATCGATTGCTGCTCTCGAGGCCTTGGGGTGGAGTGAGATTGAAGATGGCATCCGCCACAACGCGGCGGGTGAAAAGCTTTCCTTCGAACTTATGACCACAGCCGGTAATAGATCGCGCGAACTGGTCGAGCAGGTCCTGCAAAGCCAATGGAAGAAGGCCGGTGTTGAAGTGCGGATCAGGAACGAGCCCGCGCGCGTTTTCTTTGGCCAAACGGTGACGCAGCGCCGCTTCACGGGGCTTGCCATGTTCGCCTGGATCTCTTCGCCGGAAAACGTCCCGCGGACGACCTTGAAATCAGACCAGATCCCCAGTGAAGAGAACAATTGGTCGGGCCAGAACTATACCGGCTACAAAAATTCTGAGATGGATAAGCTTTTGGATTCGATCGAGGTCGAACTCGACCGCGACAAGCGCCAAGCGCTATGGGCGCGTTTTCAAGAGCTTTATGCGACCGATCTTCCGGTGCTGCCGCTCTATTGGCGTGCTAACACCTTTGTGCTGCCGAAGTGGCTAAAGGGGGTTCGACCTACCGGTCATACAGGCGTGACAACCCTTTGGATTGAGGAGTGGAAAAGCGAAGGCCGATGAGGGGGCGATGCGTTTGAAAGAATTCGCGAATAGAACAGGGGTGAGAGCGCTATGCTAAGCGTTATCGGGCGGCGCTTGGCTGAATCTCTGCTGGTCCTCTTGATCATGTCGTTTGTGATCTACGCCCTAATCGGCCTCATGCCGGGCGATCCCATCGACTTGATGATCCAGGCCAATCCGAACTTTACGAGTGAGGATGCGGAGCGTCTGCGTCGTATTCACGGCCTCGATAGGCCCTTGGTCGAGCGTTATGGTGCGTGGCTGGCAGGCGCTCTCCAAGGAGATTTTGGATATTCGCGCACCTTCACGAAGCCGGTGACCGAGGTTCTGGGTCCGAGATTATGGAACACCGTCCTATTGATGGGCCTCTCCTTTATAGCCGCTTTATTGATTGCCTTGCCGATCGGCATTTGGGCTGCCACGCGTCCGCGCACGGCATTGGATCACAGCCTTAATCTCATAGCGTTTGCCGGAATTTCCGTGCCACCATTTTGGCTGGCAATCCTTTTGATCATGCTTTTCGCCGTCGCACTTGGCTGGTTGCCAGCTGGGGGCATGGGGGAGGCAGGTGATTTTGGCAGCCGCGTTCGCCACCTTATCTTGCCGGTCTTGACGCTGACACTTTTGAGCGTCGGTGGGATCATCCGCTTCATGCGTGCCGCCATGATCGAGGTGCTGCGCCAAGATTATGTGCGCAGTGCTCTCGCCAAAGGTTTGACCGGACCGCAGGTCGTTTTGGGACATGCGCTTAGAAACGCGATGATCCCCGTGACGACCGTTTTGGCGCTTAATTTTGGTACTCTTTTCTCCGGCGCTTTGATTACCGAGACCATGTTTGGCTACCTGGGCATGGGGAAGACGATCTATGACGCCATTCTTGGCAACGACTATAATCTGGCATTGGTGGGCCTTTTGTTTGCGACATTGACGACCCTCGTTGCCAATCTTCTAGCCGATCTCTCCTATGCCTGGCTGGACCCGAGGATCAAGACATGACGGGGCCGGATCAAGAGCCCCAAAAGGGCGTGGCGAAAGGCCCATTACGGGCTGAGGCGCGTTCAGCTGCGCGCCCGTCACGAAGTTTTCGCGCCCTCATTTGGCAGCGTTTTTTAGAGCACCGGCTCGCCCTTTGGTCCCTGATTTTCCTGGCAATCCTTCTCCTTGGAACCTTAGCGG
>CAXMNO010000287.1:0-5045 GCA_964194655.1 uncultured Acidimicrobiia bacterium | reverse complement strand
GTTTCACGCAAGTTGAGGTTTCAACGCAAGCCATAAATTAAAGAATAATGAACTATAAATTAATCATTGATCTAAACGCAAGGTTTAATATGCAAAAGGAAAACCATCAGACCGGGTTGGCGCAATTAAAGCAATTGGCTTATTGAAATGAAGCTTTTTAGATTTCGCGCATTTTGACAAATACTTTGTCGTGGCGATAATGGAAAAAGAGCGTGGCCGCCGAAGCTGGAGTGCCGCGCTTCATTCATCTTATGGCATTCGCTTGTTGGGAATTGTGGGTTTATGAATTTTTTCTTTTTTGGAAGTCTGTGCGATATGGGAGTCCTCTCTGCTGTCCTTGGCGGGCAGGCGGACGGCGTTTTGGGCGACCATCTTACTTTTCAGAAGGGGCGGCTCACGGGCTACCGGGTCAACCGGGTTCGCGATGAAGATTATCCGCTTCTGGTTCCCAACGCTGAGGGCCAGGCGACAGGATTGGTTGTACGCGGGCTAAAAGACAGCGAAATAGAGCGCATTCGCTTCTTTGAAGAGACATTTTATGAGCCGGCGGAGCTGTCAGTTATCACGGATGACGGCGCGGCAAATTGCTATGTCTTTATCTCCCAAGATACCGGGGAGGATTCGGGCGAGAGCTGGTCATTCGCCGATTGGGATGCAAAAAGCCGCAGGGTTTTGGCATTGGCCGCAGAGTTCTTCATGGCACGGCACGGTAATGCGACCTTCGAGGAAGCCGATGGCGAATGGGAGCTTTATATCGCACGCGCAGAAGAGATCGTGAGATCTGAAAATAAATCGGTAAAAGCGAGGTAGGTGTGAAAACCCATGGTGCGTGAGACGGATTACGACGTATTGATCATTGGTGCGGGCCACAATGGCTTGACGTCGGCTGGATATTTGGCGCGCGCCGGGCTACGGGTCAAAGTGGTAGAGCGACGCGGCATCGTTGGCGGTGCCGCGGTGACGGAGGAATTTCATCCAGGCTTCCGCAACTCCGTTTGTTCCTACGTTGTTAGCCTTCTTTCACCCGATGTCATCCGCGACCTGGAGCTGGCGCAGTTCGGCCTGGAGATCATTGATCGACCATCTGGATCGTTCGTTGCCTTACCAGATAGCCAGCATCTTTGGATGAGCCGAGATGGTGCTATTGCTAAGCGTGAAGTTGCCAAATACTCGGTTAAAGATGCCGAAAACTTGGACGCTTTTGATGCAGAGCTGACACGCGCGGCGGAGGTTTTGCGTGACTTGGTGCGCGAACCGACGCCCAACCTTGGCGGTGGTCTCTCAGATCTTTGGCAAGCGCTAAAGCTCGGCAAACGCCTGCATGGCCTTTCTGTGGAGGACCAAGAGAGCCTTGCCGAGTTGATGACCATGTCCGTTGGTGATTACTTGGATCGCTGGTTTGAAAGCGACCCAATCAAGGGGGTCTACGGCTTTGAGGGCGTCATTGGGAATATGGTGAGCCCGTATCACCCCGGCACGGCTTTCGTTTTGATGTACCATGCCTTTGGTGAAATCAACGGGCGCACCGGTGCGTGGGGCCATGCGAAGGGTGGCATGGGCTCAATCACCCAAGCCATGGCGAAATCCGCCGAACACTACGGGGCGAAAATCGAAGTTTCAGCGCCTGTCAAAGAAGTGATTATGGAGGGTGCTGCGGGAGATGCCCGGGCACGCGGTGTCGTACTAGAAGATGGTCGCACGATCACGGCAAAGGCCGTCATGTCGAATACGAACCCTAAACTGCTGTTCGAACGGCTGATGGATCCAAGCGTTCTGCCTGATCGCTTCCGCCGTCGCATGTCGGGCTGGCGTTGCCGGTCCGGCACATTCCGCATGAACGTCGCACTTTCCGAGTTGCCGCGGTTCTCCTCGCTCGATGGAAATGGCGATGCGGCGAAGTTGAATGGCACGATCGATATTAGTCCATCGCTGGACTATATCGAGAAGGCTTACGACGATGCCAAGCAGTTGGGGTGGGCGAGGAAACCGATCATCTCAATGTGCCTGCCATCGACATTGGATGACACTCTAGCCCCGCCCGGCGGACACGTCATGAGCCTCTTTTGCCAGCACTTTAATCCTGAGCTTCCTGATGGCCGTTCTTGGGATGACGTGCGTGAGGAGGTGGCGGATCTAATCATTGATACGGTCAATGAATATGCGCCCAACCTCAAAGCCTCTATCGTCGGCCGGCAAGTCTTAAGTCCGCTTGATTTGGAGCGTGAGTTCTCCCTTTTGGGCGGCGATATTTTCCACGGTGCCATGCATCTGGATCAAATCTATTCTCTGCGCCCAGCGGCAGGCTATTCGGATCACCGAAGCCCGGTTGAAGGGCTCTATCTCTGTGGTTCGGGGACCCATCCTGGCGGCGGCGTCTCGGGCATTCCAGGAAAGCTGGCAGCCCAACGCCTGTTACAGGATTGGAAGGGTGGAAAGCTGGTCGGCTGAGTGATCGGCGGTTAAACTCTGCTGATGGCTAGCCCCCGCGAAAAGGAAATCTATCTCGACCACAATGCGACAACGCCGCTTGATCCCCGGGTCGCGCAGGCGATGGCGGAATGCTGGGCGGCAGGTGCTGGAAATCCGCACTCCAAAACTCATAAGGCAGGTTGGCGCGCGGCAGAGCAACTAGAGCAAGCCCGACGGCAAGTCGCAGCACTGGTTGGCTGTGGTCCTGAGTGCATCATTTTTACCTCCGGTGCGACGGAGGCTAATAATCTTGTAATTTTGGGGCTCGCGGCGTCGTGCGAGGCATCAAGTGGCCCCGGGCATATCGTCTCGTCATCGATTGAACACCCCTCTGTCAGAGAACCATTGGCCGCATTGGCTAAGCGGGGGTGGAGGGTAGAAGAAATCCCCGTTGGTCCTGAAGGGTTTGTAGCGCCTAACGATGTGGCGGCAGCATTATGCGCTGACACGCGGTTGGTCACAGTGATGGCCGCGAACAATGAAACCGGCACACTGCAGCCTGTTTCGGAGATTGCGGCGATATGTCGAGGGGCCGACGTTCCTTATCTATCCGACTGTGCCCAGGCTGCGGGGAAGATCACGCTTAGTCCCTTCGAAAAGGGGCCAACGATGATCTCCCTATCCGCACATAAATTTTATGGACCCATGGGGATCGGTGCCTTGGTTCTCTCGCCGGAAATAGCACTTCAGCCAGTGACCTTCGGCGGTGGACAGGAACGCGGACTGAGGCCCGGGACGATACCTTTGCCTCTCGCTGTTGGCTTCGGCCTTGCTGCTGAAATCGCCGCAGCAGAGCGGGTGGAGGAAGCCCAGCGCCTTGCCGGCTTGGCTATGCGGCTGCGAGATGGTCTACAAGAAATCTATCCGGAGATGGTTTTAAATGGTGATTGGCACGCGCGCCTTCCAGGCACCTTGAATGTTCGCTTCCCCAGTATCGAGGCTGAGGAGCTTTTGCTTGCCCTACCTAATCTCCAGCTATCAACAGGTTCAGCTTGTGGATCGGGTCGCACGGAGCCTTCTTACGTGTTGCGCTCTCTCGGGCTCTTGGCCGAGGAGATTGCGCAATCCATCCGCATAGGCCTTGGCCGCACTACCACTGAAGAGGATATCGAAACGGCCTTGAGAGACTTTGCGACGGCTTTGGAAAAACTCCGCTAAACCCCGCGATAACTTTACTCTTAAGCGATTAAAGCGCTATTTTTGCGCTATGAGCGATGTTGCGCGCTTCTATGACGACATGGCTTGGTACTATCACCTTCTTATGGAGGATTGGGAGGCCAGCATCGCACGCCAGCGCTCTGTGCTCGGCGGACTGCTGGAGCGCGTCCTTGGAAAAGGCGACAAGCGCATTCTCGACGCTGCCTGTGGAATTGGCACTCAGTCAATAGGCTTGGCGCAACTTGGCTATCGGGTTACCGGCTCGGATTTGAGCCCGGCTGCTATTGAGCGGGCCAAACGAGAAGCCATTCAACGAAGCCTCGATATTGATTTCAGAGTGGCCGATCTGCGCGTGCTATCAGGATATCACGCAGGTCCGTTTGAGGTTGTGGCTGCCATGGACAACGCCTTGCCACATCTTGAAAGCCAGGAAGAGATGGTATCGGCTATCCGTGAAATGGCGAGCTTGATTGCACCAGGCGGCCTCTTCCTCGCAAGCGTGCGCGACTACGATTCGCTCCTGGAGGAAAAGCCGAGCGTCACAGATACACGTGTCTTTGGTAGCGGCAAGGACCGGCGCATCGTTTTTCAGGTCTGGGACTGGCGGCGTGATGGCCGTGGATACCGAATTCATCAGTATATCGTGCGCCATCTCGACGAGGGCGAGATTGAATCCCGTGTCTTCACCACGACTTACTGGGCTTGGACACGGCGCGATCTTGAATACATTCTCAACCTTCTGGATTTGGAAAAGTCCGACTGGCTGGAGCCCAAAGATACCGGCTTTTTCCAGCCGATCTTAATGGCACGAAAAACGGCGTGATATCTAAGGGCGAAAAGCTAATCTGCGCTATGGTTTCCGATATTTTATGAAAGGCGTTAGGACACCGATGGTGTCATAGAGACGCCGCGCCGTTTCATTAAAATCCTGGGTCATCCAATAGACTTGGGATGCGCTGGCTTTCTCAGCCTGATCGTAGACCTTCTCAATGAGCAGGCGCCCGACGCCGTGACCTCGCGCGGTGGGCACGACGTAGAGGTCCTGCAAATAACAGACCGGCGCAATGGTCCAAGTCGAACGGTGGTAGAGACAGTGGACTAAGCCTAAAACTTCGCCCTCGCTATTGACTGCGAGCCAGCCTTCAGGGTCTTCGCCATCGCTTAGAAGGCGCTGCCAGGTCGTATCGAATACCTCATCTGGTAGAGAGGTTTCATAGAAGGTGAGATAGTCGCGCCAAAGCCGCTCCCAATCTTTTCTGTCTTTCGCCGAGATGGCTTTGATGGTGATCTGCATGAACAATTCCATTGTTGTTTTCTGAAACTTCTTTAAATTCCCGTGGCCCTTCGCGAAAGAACCGCTTCTTACCTTCGTAAAGGTCCAGATTGAAGATGCCAAGTGAATGAAGATTGGGAATGTA
>CAXMNO010000286.1:0-3373 GCA_964194655.1 uncultured Acidimicrobiia bacterium | reverse complement strand
TTTCCATGGTATTTCTATGATTTCCCAAATATCCACTGTTAAAGATGGATTAAGAACCCGTTGAGATAATGCGATCAGCCAAAAGCTGGAGAATATTCGACAGCGCTGAAAACTCAAAAGGCTTTCCGGCTCGCAGTAATCACGGGAATGCGCCTATGCAAACGGAGAAATTCACGCTCACTCAAGCAGACGTGAAAAAATTAATGTCTGATCCTTCCTGCGAAGTGAGGGCGGAGACGACTGAAAAAATCGCCGCGCAATACGAACGGAAATGGCCGCGCCTTTCCGATGCTGAGCGGAAAATCGCCGAGGATATCTTTCGAAGCCTTACCAACGATCTCGAAGTGATCGTTCGCCAATCGATGGTGAAGCATCTGAAAAACGCCAACGACTTACCTCGAGATTTAGCTCTTTCCTTGGCCCGTGACGTCGATGCTGTCGCATTGCCAATGATCAAGGTTTCTGAAGTCTTCAGCGATGATGATCTTTTGGATCTCCTGCTTGACGAATCCCCTTCAAAGCAAATAGCCGTTGCCCAAAGGGATAACGTTTCAGGCCGCGTCGCCGATGCTCTGATTGATACAGGCAACGAAAAGGCCGTCGCGCGGCTTGTTGCAAACGAAGGTGCTGATTTAGGCGAACAGCATTTTACACGGGTCATGGAGGAGTATGAGAGTAGCGAAAGTGTATCTGATTCCCTCTCACGCCGACCAAGCCTGCCGCCCCGGATTTCAGAACAGCTCGTCCACGCCCTTTCTCAGAAGATTGAGACGTACCTCGTCCAGAATCACGATGTATCACCCGATGCAGCGAGCAATATCGTCATGCAAGCGCGCGAGCGTGCAACAGTATGCCTTCTCTCGGAAGGGTCGAGCGATGATCAGCTCAATCGTCTAGTCGAGCAGCTTCACGTCAACAATCGCCTAACGCCAACCCTTATTTTGCGCGCAATCTGCATGGGTGACCTTCCTTTCTTTGAAGTTGCAGTCGCCCGATTATCCAAAGTGCCATTGCACAATGCGCGCATTCTCATCCACGACAAAGGCGTCTTGGGGTTGAAATCGCTCTATGCGCGCGCCGGTTTACCGGAGAATTTTTACCCAGCTATCCGTGCGGCTGTAAATCTCCACCAAGAAACAGATTACGACGGCGAACCTTATGACCGCGAGCGCTTCGTCTCAAAGATGATCGAGCGCATGTTGACCCAATTCGAAGAGCCAGACACCCAGTTAACCGATGAAGATATTGATTACCTCATCGGTAAGTTAAACACCCTGGCTGCGTGATCTTTGGGGCGTTTGGTTCTTTTGAGCGTCTGATTTGCCGCTTGGCCTTCCCGTACCCAAATGCCCCTGCACCGCTAATTGGCAGTGGCCCTACGGGCGGGTTCGATTTTGCGCCAATGGGCAACATTACGGTTGTGCTCGCCGAGAGTTTCAGCGAAAGCATGGCCGCCTGAACCGTCGGCAACGAAATAGAGAAACTTGGTAGCGGCTGGGTTCAAGACAGCTTTTAATGATTCGCGGCCCGGGTTCGCTATAGGTCCAAGCGGCAATCCATCCACCAGGTAGGTGTTATAGGGCGTCGACTGCTTTAAATCGGAACGGCGCAGTGCGCGCCCTAAGGGTGCCTTGCCTAGCGTAATTCCAAATACAACGGTTGGGTCAGACTGGAGGCGCATCCCTCGTCGAAGACGATTGATAAAGACCCCTGCGACCAGCCCTCGCTCCTCTGCAACCGCTGTCTCCTTTTCGACGATGGAGGCGAGAATGATTGCTTCTTCAATGCTATTGAACGGCAGCCCGTCTGCTCTATTTTCCCAAAGCTCGGCCGCTGCGTCTGTCATTGCATCGCTCATGCGCTTCAGCAATTCTTCACGACTATCGCCGCGGCTGAAGTGATAAGTTTCGGGCAAAATCGTACCTTCTAGCGGCACCGGGGGCAGAGGTCCGCTGAGCGTTGTCAGAGCCTCGATCTCTAATAAGGCCTCCCGGCTCGTCGTGCCTTCGGGTATCGTTAAGCGGTGGACCACGGTCTTACCAGAGGTGATTTTTTCCAGCACCTCATTGACCGAAGCGCCAGGCGGAAAAGAATATTCTCCCGCACGCAGGGACATTGTCCGGCCGAAAATGCGGACACCAGCCCTGAAGAGAAACGCGCTTTTAATGACGCCGGCTTCTTCTAGCTGCTCGGCTATTTGCCTCGTCCCGGCGCCCTTTTCAATTAATACGATGCGAAGCTCGGGCAACGGGCCTGGGGCCGAAAACTGGCGTTCTAGATAGTTCCAGCCAAATGCGGCCGAAAACACCGCTAGGAAAACAAGAAAACCAAATGAGAGAAGAAAGCGCCGCATTTTCGGATTTACCTCAGCCAGAACCCGTCATCGAAGCGCACCTCAGTCAAATTTCGAGAAAATGACACACGCATTCGTCCCGCCGAATCCGAATGAGTTCGAGAGCGCCGCACGCACAGGCCGCTCCTTTGCCTCGAGCGGCACAAGATCCAAGCCATTGCAACCCTGCGACGCATTGTGCAGATTGAGCGTCGGCGGTACGACATTATCTCGAATTGCTAAGATTGAGAAGATTGCCTCAACAGCACCGGCCGCGCCAAGCAAGTGACCGATAGCAGATTTGGTTGAAGACATACTCAAGTCGGAAACGGCATTGCCAAACAGCTTCTTAACCGCGCCCGCCTCAATTTCATCACCCAAAGGTGTCGAGGTTCCGTGGGCGTTGATATAATCGATGTCCTGCGGGTCCATTTCGGCACGCTTCAAAGCCGACTTCATCGCCCTAAAACCGCCATTGCCGTCCGGCGGCGGGGCGGTGATATGGTGCGCATCGCCTGAGAGGCCATAGCCCTTCACCTCGGCATAGATTTTCGCACCACGTTTTTTGGCATGCTCAAGTTCCTCGAGAACTACGACGCCGGCACCTTCCCCCATGACAAAGCCGTCGCGGCCTTCGTCCCAGGGGCGGGAAGCTTCCTCAGGCCTATCGTTATATCCAGTGGAAAGTGCACGCGCTGCCGCGAAACCTGCCATACCCAAGCGGCAACAAGCTGCCTCCGCACCGCCGGCGACCATAACATCCGCATCATCAAGTGCGATCATGCGCGCGCCGTCACCAATGGCATGCGCGCCGGTCGAACAAGCCGTCACAACAGCATGGTTCGGCCCCTGCAAGCCATAGCGAATGGAAATCTGGCCGGAAGCTAGGTTAATCAATGCGGCTGGAATAAAAAAAGGTGAAATGCGCCGCGGGCCTTGCTCCACGATCTGATGACCACCTTTAGAAATCCACTCCAGTCCGCCAATGCCCGATCCAACGATCACGCCGGTGCGCCAACGATCTTCGTCGTATTCGGGCTT
>CAXMNO010000285.1:0-5423 GCA_964194655.1 uncultured Acidimicrobiia bacterium | reverse complement strand
GACTTTCCCGGCGCCAAGGTGATTAGGTTGGAGCGGAACTACCGATCCACCGGGACCATTCTAGCAGTGGCCTCCGGCCTTATCTCCCATAACGAGGACCGCCTCGGCAAGACGCTCTGGACAGAGGATGAGGAGGGGGAGAAGGTCCGCCTCCGCGGCCTTTGGGACGGAGAAGCGGAGGCTCGCTTTGTCGGTGAGGAAATTGAGGCTCTGCAATCCGCGGAGAAGGATTTCAAGCTTTCCTCCATTGCTGTCCTGGTGCGTGCTGGATCGCAAACCCGTGAATTTGAAGAACGTTTCTTGACGCTCGGCCTGCCTTATCGCGTTGTCGGTGGGCCGCGTTTCTATGAGCGTATGGAGGTTCGTGACGCGCTCTCTTATCTGAGGGTCGTTCACTCTCTTTCCCACGATCTTGCGTTTGAGCGCATTATGAATAAGCCTAAGCGCGGCCTTGGCAATACCACCCTGCAACGCCTCCATCAGGCCGCACGCGCGCTGAATGTTCCTTTGATTGAGACAGCGCGGAGCCTCGTTGCGAGCGATGAGCTCCGTGCCCCGGCGCGCCGTTCGCTTACCAGCCTGATCGAGGATTTCGACCGTTGGCGGGATTTATCCCGGACGATGAACCATGTCGAACTCGCGCAGCTGGTTTTGGAAGAATCCGGCTACATCGACATGTGGAAGCAGGATAAGACGATTGAGGCCCCGGGGCGGTTAGAGAACCTGAATGAGTTCATCACGGGGTTGGCCAAATTCGAGACCCTTGATGGTTTCCTAGAGCATGTGTCACTAGTGATGGAAAACCTAGAATCGGGTAGCAGCGATCAGGTGAGCATCATGACCCTGCACGCCGCCAAGGGGTTGGAATTCGAAACGGTGTTCCTGCCAGGCTGGGAAGAAGGCCTTTTCCCCAACCAGCGCTCGCTTGATGAAAATGGCCGCCGAGCGCTGGAGGAGGAGCGGAGGCTCGCCTACGTCGGCCTAACCCGTGCGCGTCGACGTGCGATAATTTCCCATGTTGCAAACCGGCGCCTCCATGGCTCTTGGACCGCGACGCTGCCATCGCGCTTTATCGAGGAACTTCCCTCGGAGCATCTGGAAATTGAAGTCGACCAAGGCCTTTATGGCGGTGGTACGAGCTGGAGTAGCAGTTCTTGGGGCGGCGCTTATGGCGGCAATGCCACTTGGGGTGAAAGCCGGACATCGCCTGGCTTCTCACGGGCCAAGTCACGCAAAGAAGCGGTACGTTATATCGAGGCGACGGCTGAGGAAATTACAGCACTCCCCTCTGGTGATTTCGCGGTGGGCGTTCGTGTCTTTCACCAAAAATTCGGCTATGGCGCTGTGAAGCGCGCCGAGGGAGAAAAGTTGACCATTTCCTTCGAGAAGGCCGGTGAAAAGAAGGTTTTGGCGAGCTTCGTCGTACCTGCCGATCAAGCAACTTAATTAGGTTGAGACTCTCTAAAATGAGTAAAACATACCGCGTGAGTATGCGCGTGCCCGAAAACGCGCAGGGAATTTTCACAGAAGCTCTCGGCCTCCTTAAGGGCGCTGTTGTGGCGGGTCTGTCGGACGAAAACGGCTTGGTCGAGCTTGACCTTTTCCTGGAGCGTGAACCAGAGCAAGGCGAGGTGATCGCACCCTTGGCGGCGGTATCCCTCGCCACGGGCTTGGAGATACCTGAGTTCACAATCGAGCTTATGCCCGACATCGATTGGGTAGCTGAAAGCCAAAAGGGCCTACCACCCGTTTGGGCCGGTCGCTTCTGGCTCTATGGCTCGCACGTCGAAACACCGCCGCCCCATGGTAGCATCCCCCTGCTCGTAGAAGCGAATGCCGCCTTCGGGACTGGCCAGCATGAGAGCACCTTTGGCTGTCTCGTCGCAATGAGCCTTATAGCGCGGCGGCGAAAACCTCGGCGTATCCTCGATATGGGCGCTGGTTCAGGTGTTCTTTCGATGGCGGCCGCGAAATTATGGCGCAAGCCCGTTCTAGCGGTTGAGATGGATGTGCCTTCATGCGCCGTCGCCCGTGAGAACGCGCGCCTAAACGGAGTTGGTGCATATCTCCAAGTTCGCGAGGGCCTGGGCTATCGCCCGTCCGACGTTGCGAAATCTGCACCCTACGACCTAATCCTCGCCAATATTCTGGCCGAACCGCTAATGGCGATGGCACCGGATCTCTCGCGTCATTTGGCGCCTGGTGGATACGCGGTCCTTGCAGGGCTTCTAACGCGCCAAAGCAGAGCCGTCATCGCGCGCCACCGGCAAGCCGGTCTTTATTTGGAGCGTGCGTTGGAGTTTGGCGAGTGGACAACGCTAATAATGCGCCGGCGCTGAATAGTTCAAAGTGGCAAACGAAAAACGGCGGCTCCAAAGTAGAGCCGCCGTTTTCAGTTTGTTTGCTGCACTGCAATTAAGCCGCTTTCGCGCCTTTTGCGTTCAGGTTAGCAGGGTCGTCTAGGCGCCGGGTTGCAAGAACCTCTGGCACCCAATCGACATCGCCTTTGACGTAGCCAATATCGGTGAGAAGCTTCGCGTCGATCCGAACCATGTCACCCGCACCACGGCGGCTGATGTTCCACTGCTTGATCGGCTTCACCAGCTTCTTCACCAATCCGGATTTGGGCTGGACCGCTGGTTGCTTGCTGGGGGCCGGAACTTTGAGGTTAATGACCAACTTGCCAGAGACAAAGGCGTCGATTTGACCCCGCTCCAACCCGAAATCTCTTAAAAGGTAATTGGGAAGGCTCGAGAGTGCCATGGCCGTCGAGCGACGATCGTGGGCACGGATCAAAGAGCTGACGGCGCGGCGCAGCAGGCTCGGCTTCGGCTCAACCGTGGCTTTTTGGACGATGCCGGGGATGTCGGCGCGAACGATGCCGATATCCTTCAGCATACGATCATCAAGGCTTTGCAAGTCGTTCAAGGTGCGGCGGCGCTCCAAGAAGGCCTCGATCTTGGCGGTTGCCTTGCCCACGACCTTGGCGAGGTTCGTGAAAAAAGGCTGTGGGTTCATTTCATGGCCTTGCGAGCGGGTGTTTGCCCAAATTCCGTTGGCTAGCATCAGGTACGACATAGTCTCATGCCCGATCAAAGGCACGGTGCGATTGGTCCCGAGGTTCGCCAGCTCAAAGCTTTTCATGCTGGTCATGTCATTTCTCCATCAGGTGACCCATAAGGGTGTGGGGTTGCATCGGGTCCTCGCCCTTATCGCTTCTGGGCCCGTACTGCTTCTGCCAGGATATTAGGTGTCACTTTGCCCGAAGGGGGAGCGGTTATTCCGCAGTGCAGCATTGCACTTTTCACATGGCATTAACCTTCTCGTAATGAATTGATCAAATTGGCCGATTGTGGCTTTGTGGAGCTTGAATAAGCGGGCCAAGCCTCATAGCTTTCTGAGGCGTATCGGATTTTACGGAGGATCAGCCTAGTGAGTGGTGGTGAACGCATAGCTCTATTGCGCGGCGAATTGAAGCGGCAAGACTGGGATGGTTTTCTGGTTCCGCGCACGGATGAGTATCAAGGGGAGTATGTCCCAGCGAGCGCCGAGCGCCTCCAATGGTTGACCGGCTTTGGCGGCTCCGCGGGGATGGCAATTGTTCTTGAGCCTACGGCTGCAATTTTCGTCGATGGCCGCTATACGCTTCAGGTGCGCGATCAAGTCGATACGTCGATTTTTACCCCTCGCCATATTACCGAAGAACCAGCTTCTGTTTGGCTGAAGGAGCAATTGGAGCCAGGCGCAAAAATCGCATTCGATCCCTGGCTTCATACCCCGGCCCAAGTTTCGCGGATGCGAAAGGCGGTCGAGGCGGCGGGTGGTCAATTGGTGGCAGCCGATAGCAACCCTATCGACGCGGTTTGGTCTGATCGGCCAGCGCCGCCAACTACGCGCGCTAAAGCTCACCAACTGGAATACGCGGGCGAGGCTTCGCAAGATAAGCGCGCGGTTATAGCAGCGAAGCTACAGGCGAGAGGAATTGATGCTGCCTTTCTTTCCTCCCCCGATTCCATCGCTTGGCTCTTAAATGTGCGTGGCGGGGATGTGCCGCACGTGCCGCTCGTTCTCTCCTTCGCGCTGCTCCATGCAGGGGGAGAGGTGGACTGGTTCGTAGATCCACTGAAACTCCCCAACGACGATTCGCTGGGTCTTGATGGAAGGGTAAGTATCTCTTCCCCTGATGCCTTGGCTAGCGCACTAGATGGCCTCTCCGAAAAGCGGATTCTCATCGACGAGGACTCAGCGCCTGAATGGGTCCGGGCGCGCCTTTTAGCGGCAGGCGCCAAATTGGTTTTGGGTGCCGATCCCTGCCTTTTGCCGAAGGCACGAAAGAACGAAACGGAAGTCTCCGGCGCCCGTGCCGCACATCGGCGCGATGGTTTGGCCTTAACCCGTTTTCTCTGCTGGCTTGATGGTCAAGTCGAAGCTGGTGCCACTTTGACGGAATTGGCGTTGGTCGAGCGGCTTTTGAGCTTTCGCAAAGAGATGCCGCTGTTCCGCGATCTCTCCTTCGACACTATTGCGGGCTCTGGGTCCAACGGGGCCATCGTGCATTATCGCGTTGACGAGGAAAGTAACCGGACCCTCCAGAAGGGCGAGCTGTTCCTTTTGGATTCAGGCGGCCAATACCTTGATGGCACAACGGATGTGACGCGGACGATTGCCATCGGTGAGCCTGATGAGGAGATGAGGCGCGCCTTCACGCTTGTTCTAAAAGGCCACATTGCCGTCGCCCGCACGCGCTTTCCCAAAGGCACGACGGGAAGCCAACTCGATAGCCTTGCACGCTATCCGCTTTGGCTGGAGGGAATGGATTTCGACCACGGAACCGGCCATGGCGTGGGCAGCTATCTCTCCGTCCATGAAGGACCACAAAGGATTTCGAAGGTTCCGAACGCAGTCGCGCTTGAGCCTGGGATGATCGTCTCGAACGAGCCTGGCTACTATAAAACTGGGGCCTACGGTATTCGGATCGAAAACCTGGTGACTGTCATTGAGGATTCAAGCGAAAGCCCCGACGGTCGTATCCTGCGTGCCTTTGAGACACTGACCCTAGCGCCCCTTGACCGGCGTCTCGTCATTGCCGAGATGTTAAGCCATGACGAACGCGACTGGCTGAACAGCTATCACGCATCAGTGCGAGAAGCCCATAAAGACGCGCTGCAGGACAAGGAATGCGACTGGCTGATGCGGGTGACTGCACCACTTTAGCCGAATCGATTACGCGCACCTGGCTGCTATGTGTGTTGGCTTTTAGCCGGCATTCGAAACCTATTATTTAGATACCGTCACTACCAGCACCGCAGACCAGGACGCCGATGCTTTCGCCCGGCTCTACCGGGATACGGCCAGTCTTCACTGCACTAAGCCCCGCAGCTCCGGCGAGTTCGGCGGCAACGCCCATTTCGAACCAAAGCCAA
>CAXMNO010000284.1:0-3649 GCA_964194655.1 uncultured Acidimicrobiia bacterium | reverse complement strand
ATTGTTCAAAAGCTGGTCAATTGACTCTGCATAGTAAATTTGTGCCCCAATCGAGATGGGGAAGAATTGCCCCACCGTGTGCTCATAGGCATGCGATAAGGGCAGGAAGGAAAGAAATACCTCCTCATCCATATGGAAGTCGCGGAGCAGTTCATGAGCCCCCATGCAATTACAAAGGATGGCACCATGGCTGAGCATCACACCCTTGGGGCGCCCGCCGGTGCCTGAGGTATAGATGAAGCAAGCAGTATCTCCGCGTGCGAAGCCTTTAGCTTGCTCGACGATTTGATCGTCTGCCGGTTGGCGCGCTATGTCTTCCCATTCGTAACAGGCGAGGTTCGTGTCGTCTTCAGCCTCATCCAGCTTCTCCAGCCCTATGACCCACTGGCAGGCCGTGGCTCTTTTAGCTGCTGGAAGCAAACGCCTGGCAAGCGCCTTAGTCGAGACGATGGCGCCCACAGCCTCGCTATGCTCAAGAATGTGGAGGTGGTCTTCCTCCGTATTCGTCGTGTAGGCGGGAACGGTAATCGCACCAACAGACATAATGGCCAGATCGGCAATCAGCCATTCGGGGCGATTTTCTGCAACCAACACCACACGGTCACCCGCCTTAAGGCCAAGATCGATGAACCCTTGAGCTGCTGCTTTTACCTTTTCAGCAACCTCTCTCCAGGAACAAGGGCGATAGGCACCTTCCTGCTTTCGCCACAGAAAAGGAGCGTCGCCTAATCGCGCTGCCTGCTCGAAAAAGAGCGTGGGTAAGTTGGGGCAACCATCGAAGTCGATCATTCTCTTAAAATAACCTTCAACTGGTGTCTTGGCCGTTTTAGTTTCAAGGACTATATCGCATGGAGCAAGGGAGGTTCCAACCATGAACAACGTCGCAAGTAAAAAGCCCCAATCCATACGTTCATCCGATGCCGGCGTAGCCAGCGGCTCGGACGGTGAAGCAGACCAGGCTCTTGGCGCTCTGCCGAACTGGGATCTCTCCGATCTTTATCCGGGGCATGAGAGTGCGGAGTTGCGTGGTGATTTCGACTGGTCGGCACGTGAGGCCAAGGACTTTCAAAAGCGCTATCAGGGAAAACTGGCAGAGCTCTCTGGCAAAGATTTGGCCGACGCGATTGCCCGCTATGAGGAAATTGATGAGCGGCTTTCCCGGATCCTTTCTTACGCTCAACTCGTCTATAGCGAGGATATGAGCGATCCAAAGGTCGCGCGCTTCTACCAATCGGCACAGGAAGAGGCGACGGAGATCTCGGCGTCTCTGCTTTTCTTTGCGCTAGAGCTGAATGGCATCGACGATGGCGATATCGAGAAAAAACTGAATGATGAGAGCTTAGCACGCTACCGTCCCTGGATCGCCGATCAGCGGATCATGCGCCCCTATCAACTTCCCGAAGATCAAGAGCGCCTGTTGCATGAAAAGCATGTGAGCGGCCGGGGTGCTTGGACTCGGCTGTTCGATGAAACCATGGCGGGTTTGCGCTTTCCCTTTAAGGATAGGGAACTTACCTCGGCTGAGATCCTAAACCTTTTCTCCGATCCCGATGGCGAGAAACGCAAGGCGGCGGCAAAGTCCCTGGGCGCGGTTTTGGGTCAGAACACACGCCTTTTCGCGCTTCTGACCAATACGCTTGCCAAGGATAAAGCAACTGAGGATAGCTGGCGCGGGTTTGAGCGTCCGGTTTCCCCTCGCAATCTTGCCAATTTGGTCGAGGATGACGTCGTCGATGCCCTGGTCGGTGCGGTTCGTGGGTCCTACGGCGACTTAGCGCACCGCTACTACCGTCTAAAGGCCAAGTGGTTTGGGTTGGAGGCGCTTCCCTATTGGGATCGCAATGCGCCACTCCCCAATGCGGCGGAAGACCGAATTCCCTGGGATGAGGCCAAGCAAACGGTGCTCCAAGCTTATGGCGCCTTCTCTCCTGAATTGGCAAAGGTTGGGACGCAGTTTTTCCAAAATTCCTGGATCGATGCGCCCGTGCGTGCCGGAAAATCGCCGGGTGCCTTTGCTCATCCCACAGTCCCTTCCGCCCATCCTTATTTGCTGTTGAACTATCAAGGACGCGTGCGCGACGTCATGACGCTTGCTCACGAGCTGGGGCACGGTTGTCATCAGGTGCTGGCCGGCGGGCAAGGCCACCTTCTTTCCCGCACGCCTTTGACCTTGGCTGAGACGGCATCCGTCTTTGGCGAAATGCTGACCTTCCGCTCGCTCCTCGCGCGCCAAAGCGATCCTTTGCAGCGCAAGGTGATGCTGGCAGGCAAGGTCGAGGACATGCTGAACACGGTGGTTCGACAGATCGCGTTCCATAGCTTTGAAACGCGCCTTCATGATGAGCGCAAGACGGGCGAGCTTCTCCCCGACCGCATCGGCGAGATCTGGCTTGAAACGCAGAGCGAGAGTCTGGGACCTGCAATCCGCTTTGAAGACGAGTATCGCCATTTCTGGAGTTACGTGCCGCACTTCATTCATGCGCCCTTTTATGTCTACGCTTATGCCTTTGGCGACTGCCTCGTGAATTCGCTCTATGCGGTTTATCAGGAGGCGGAGGAGGGCTTTGCCGAGCGCTATTTGGAACTACTCGCCTCAGGCGGGTCAAAGCGCCATAAGGAGCTGCTGGCGCCATTCGGCCTCGATGCCTCCGACCCCGATTTTTGGAGCCGTGGCCTCTCCCTCATCAGCCGCTTTATCGACGAGTTGGAGACTATGGACTAACGGTTAAATCTGGCTTGGCGCAGTGCTCGATGGGGGCCGGAGCGCGGGGAGATTATCCGCGCTCCTAATACAATGATAGGTAGATTAGGTGCCCTGGATAAACTTCTGGACCGCGCTGCCAGCGCATTTCTCGAAGTTTGCTACTAATGGTGCGGTCATATTACTATTATTCTCACTCTCATCCATAGCAGTATCCATGCCCACCATGAGTTCGCCAAGGTCGCTGCCAGGGCTATTGATGTTCATTGCGAGTTTACGAGCCTCCTCGCTTTTCTGGACAACTTTACCTGTCATATCCAAAATCCGGTCCCGCTGATCATCTGCGATTTTTTCCGGTGAAGGAACCGAGGCGCTCAGTTGGCTTCTGACAAGCGCGCGGATCTCGTATACAGCGGTTTTCAACTTTGTTGGGATGGCGGCTCGTTCAGATTTTAACGTAGCTTTTAGGCTTTCGTTTGCCGCAAGCGATGCCTCAATATCAAACGCAGCGCGAAGGTTTTGTGCAATCATTACACCTTCACTTTGAAAGGCAACACGCTGGAAAGAATCCATTTTTTCTGTCTTCTGTGTTTCGTCCGTCAGTGATGCGATGGTCAAACTAAAATTCGCTATTTCCGTATCCACGATCGTCTTCGCATCCCAATTGATGAGGTCGAATTTTGATTCTGCGTTAAATTGGAGGGTTGCTTGCAATTTATTGGGGTTAATATTCCAAAGTGCGTCTGCTACACGCAAGGCGCAAACCATCTGGTTTAGGCCTGCTTCGAGAACTTTGCGCTGGTCGTCGGTGTTCACGACCGTGTTCAGGCCAATTATAGACCCGGCGCCGACGGCAAGGCCTTTTAGCAAATCCTTTGAGCCGTCAAATGAGATCGCAGCACCAGTCGCTGTTCCAATGCCTAATAACGCGTAGGCAACACCGCGGTC
>CAXMNO010000283.1:0-12211 GCA_964194655.1 uncultured Acidimicrobiia bacterium | reverse complement strand
CACCCTGCATCCAAAAAGGCATCGGTCATGGGAACCACAGGGGTCGAGGTTATAACGAGATCAAGGCCTTCCACCGCCTGCCTTGGGTCCGATACCGCTTCAGCCTCAAGCCCTTGGGCGCGGACTTCGTCTGCAAAGGTTTCAGCGGTGGAGAGACGGCGGCTATAGGCCACGACCTTCTTTAAGGGGAAGAGCGGCTGCAACGCCTTTAAATTCGCGCGTGCCTGAGAACCGCAAGCGATAAAGCCAATGGTCTCGCTGTCTTCGCGCGCAAGACGCTTGGCCGCAACCGCCGTAATCGCGGCTGTCCGCATGGCAGTCACCCAGCGCGCATCCATGACAGCGAGCGGCATGCCCGTTTCTGCATCGCTCAAGATGATCAAGCCCGCGATGTGAGGAAGGCCGCGTGCGTCATTATCGCCGACACCCACCCACTTGATGCCGGCGTAAGCAGGTTCTTCCAGCATTCCAGGAGAGCCAAGAAAGAGCGCGCGACCAGGCGCGTGCAGCGCCAATTTCGGCTTCATGAGGGCCGTGCCCGCCGCCTTGGCCGCAAACATCGCCTCGACCGAGGCCCCGACCTCGCTTGGGCTCAAACCGCAAGCCTCAATATCCGCGTTTGAGAGGTAAAGAATCTCGCTTCCATGTGTAATCATGGCGCAAAGTCGAGCATATAGAGCCTATTCGGCGCAAGCCCCTTTTCAAGCGTTACGCGCCCTATCTCGCCATTATTCACAGCGCTTCGGATCGAACCGGCAGCGTGGGTCTGGACGATCCCCAGCACCACCCCTTTCATAATAATCCTCCACCTGGGGCGATGGCGATGCGTTAAGTGGCTTCACCGCGAGGGCTGAAAGGGTCGAGGCAAAGGCTATGCCAAGGACTGCTGTAAAGATTTTCATGCTCTTGCTTGCCACTAAAGGCTCGCCGCAGATCTTGCTGCTTGATCATAGAGGCCCGAAAGGCCGCGGAGAAGGTCTGCTGTTTCATCGATTTGTCCGGCGATCCCCTCGCCCCCTTCACCGCCAAACGCCTCGAAGGCATTGACCAGGCAGTCCTCGCGCACCTCGCGGTATTTGGCGCAAAGCTCCGCACCCTCGGCGGTGGCTGCGTAGAAATTTTCCTTCCCCCGGCGGACCCGTTCCACCAAGCCCAGCTTGATCAGCTTCTTAAGGGCGTAGTTGACCAGGTGCGTATCCTCGATATTGAGCACAAAGCAGAGGTCGGCCAGACGCTTTTCGCGGTCGCGGTGGTTAACCTGATGGAGCACCAGGACTTCCAGATAGCCAAGTTCCGGGTGGCCGGCTGCTGCCATGCAGCGGACGATCCAGCGGGAAAAGGCATTGAAGGCGAGGATAAGCCCGTATTCGTAAGAAGAAAGCTCCGCTGCACGTTCCGAGACCAAATGGGCGGAGCTGACGATGGCACGCTTGCTGCCCGCTGCTTTTTGGGTCACCGCTTTAGAGCTTCCTTCTTGCTTTGCCATTATCCCCACTCCGGCTCATCTTCTTCCAGGGGCTCACCTTGGCCGAAGCCACCACCGCCCGGTGTCTCGATGCCAAAAATATCACCCGGGTACATTTCAACGGAATCGGTGCCGGTTAGCTCAGAAACACCGCCCTTTGCGCGTTCGACCCAGTTGCGGCCAAGCGCACCGTTCTCGCCGCCTTCCAGGCCAAAGGGGGCCACCCGGCGATGGTTGGAAAGGATGGCCGCCGTCATCCCCTCGCGGAAGCGAATGCGCCGCCTGGTGCCATCACCGCCACGGTGTTCCCCATGACCGCCCGAGCCACGCCGGATCTCAAAAGATTCGAGCAGGACCGGAAAGCGCCATTCCAAGATCTCAGGGTCTGTCAGGCGGGTATTGGTCATGTGGGTGTGGATCGCATCCGTCCCATCGAAGTCCGCGCCCGCGCCCGAGCCACCGCAGATGGTCTCATAATATTGATAGCGGTCATTGCCGAAGGTGAAGTTGTTCATCGTGCCTTGCGCCCCGCTCAAGACGCCAAGCGCGCCATAAAGCGCATCGGTGATGCATTGCGAGGTTTCGACATTCCCCGCAACCACCGCTGCTGGATAGACCGGACGCAGCATCGAGCCTTGCGGCAAGATGATCTCCAGCGGTTTCAAGCAACCTTCGTTCATGGGGATTTCGTCCTCCACCAACGTGCGGAAGACATAGAGCACGGCTGCCCGGCAAACGGCGGAAGGCGCGTTGAAGTTGGATTTCAACTGGGCCGAGGTGCCAGTGAAGTCGATTTTGGCACTCCGCGCTTCCCGGTCGACGGTGACGCAAACGCTGACCTGGGCTTGCTCCCCATTCTTACCATCGAGCGGATAGGTGAAGCTGCCATCCCCCAGTTTTGTCAGCACGCGGCGGACCTGTTCTTCCGCATTATCCTGGACGTGACCCATGTAGGCATGGACGACATCCAAGGAGAAATGCTCAATCATACGGGCCAGCTCCTGGATGCCCTTGGCGTTGGCGGCGACTTGCGCCTTTAAGTCCGCGATGTTCTGGTGGACGTTGCGCGCTGGGTACTTGCAGTTGGTGAAGAGGTCGATGGTCTCTTCCTCCAAGAAACGCCCGTCCTTCACCAAAAGGAAGTTGTCGATCAAGACGCCTTCTTCCTCCACAGTCGTGGAATCAGGCGGCATGGATCCGGGACTTATCCCGCCAACATCGGCGTGGTGACCACGGCTGGCAACGAAGAACAAGATCTCCTTCCCCACATCGTCGAAGACTGGATTGATCACGGTGATATCTGGCAAGTGCGTGCCGCCATTATAAGGCGCGTTCAGCATATAGACGTCGCCTGGCTCCAGCTCCGGCCCCTTCTCGCGGATGACGGAGCGGATGGATTCACTCATCGAGCCCAAGTGGACCGGCATGTGCGGGGCATTGGCGACCAGATTGCCGCTGGGATCGAAGATGGCGCAGGAAAAGTCCAGCCGCTCCTTGATATTGACGGAATAGGCGGTGTTTTCGAGCGTGGAGCCCATTTGCTCTGCAATCGACATGAAGAGGTTGTTGAAAACCTCCAGCATCACGGGATCGACCTGGGTGCCAACAGCCACCTCCCGCTCCAGCGCCACGACGCGCTGCAGGGAAAGGTGGTTGCGATTGGAGAGTTTCGCCTGCCAGCCAGGATCGACAATTGTGGTCGAGGTTGGCTCGATAATGATCGCGGGACCGTCCAAGATATCGCCGGGCACCAGATCCTCGCGGTCGTAGACCGGCGTCTCGCGCCACTGGCCTGCGGCATACATCTGAACGTTCGCGCGTGCGTTCAGGTCTACCACGCGTGGCGCTTCTTCAAGGAAGGGATCTTCTATCGTTTCGCTTTGGCCGACGACTTCCAGCGAGACTGCCTCCACGATAAAGTCCTTCTCCGGCATGATGAAGCCATAGCGTTGCTGATGCGCCTCGTTAAAGCGTTGGGCCAGCTCTACCTCGTCACCGTGATCGACGATAATGGCGGAATCGGTGCCCTCGTAACGCAGATGGGCGTGCTTGATGACGCGCGTCAGCTCACTTGGCACCTGTTGGCTTGCCATCTCCGCGCGGGCGTCTTTTTCAAGTTCGCTGAAGATGGCATTCAAGGCGGGCAAGGTCTTGGCGGAGAGTTTTTCTTCGACCGCCTGTTCGCGCAGCGCGCGCAAGTCGGCCAGGCCCATGCCGTAGGCTGAAAGCACACCGGCATAGGGGTGCAGGAATATGCGCGTCATGCCGAGTGTATCTGCGATATCGCAAGCATGCTGGCCGCCCGCGCCGCCAAAGCAATGAAGCGTATATTCCGTTGCGTCATAGCCGCGCTGGGTTGAGATTTTCTTGATCGCGTTTGCCATGTTCTCAATCGCGATTTGGCGGAAGCCTGATGCCGCCTCCTCCGGCTTGCGGTCATCGCCGGTTGCTTGCTTGATCTCCTCGGCAAGCTCCGTGAACTTCGCGCGCACGATATCGCCGTCCAACGCCTCATCCGCTTCAGGCCCGAAGACCATGGGAAAGAAGCTCGGCTGAATGCGGCCCAGCATGACGTTGCAGTCCGTGACCGCGAGTGGCCCGCCACGGCGATAGCAAGCTGGTCCCGGATTGGCGCCTGCTGAATCAGGCCCCACGCGATAACGTGCGCCATCGAAATGCAGGATCGAGCCACCGCCCGCTGCCACCGTGTGGATCTGCATCATGGGTGCGCGCATCCTGACACCCGCGACTTGGGTTTCAAAGGCGCGCTCGTATTCGCCGTTGTAGTGCGCGACATCCGTCGAGGTGCCACCCATATCAAAGGTGATGATCTTATCCGTTCCGCCCATATCAGCCGTTCTGACGGCCCCTACAATGCCGCCTGCGGGGCCGGAGAGGATGGAATCCTTGCCCTGAAACAGCTCCGCATCGGTAAGCCCGCCGTTCGACTGCATAAACATCAAGCGCGCACCGCCCAATTCGCCCGCGACCTGATCGACATAGCGGCGGAGAATGGGAGAAAGATAGGCATCGACCACCGTCGTGTCGCCACGGCTCACCAGCTTCATCAGCGGGCTCACCTCGTGAGAGATGGAGATTTGGGTAAAGCCGATTTCGCGCGCGATTTCGCCCGCCCGCTTTTCGTGCGCGGGGTATCGATAGCCGTGCATGAAGACGATGGCGACCGAGCGGATGCCATCCGCAAAGGCCTCCTCTAGCCCTTCGCGCAAGCCTTTCTCTTGAAGCGGACGCTCGACCTCCCCTTCCGCCGTCACACGCTCGTCCACCTCAATCACGTCTTCATAAAGCAGCTCCGGCAAGGTGATTTTGCGGGTGAAGAGGTGCGGGCGGTTTTGATAGGCAATGCGCAAGGCATCGCGAAAACCGCGCGTGATGACGAGTGCTGTGCGGTCGCCCTTGCGCTCTAACAAAGCATTGGTCGCAACGGTCGTGCCCATCTTAACGGCTTCGATCTTCTCAGGTGGAATGCGCTCATCGCTCGCGATATCCAGCAGGTCGCGAATGCCTTGAATGGCGGCGTCGCGGTATTGTTCCGGATTTTCCGAAAGCAGCTTGTGGGTAATGATCTCCCCATCCGGGCGGCGAGCAACCAAGTCGGTGAAGGTGCCACCACGGTCGATCCAGATCTGCCAGCCACGATTCCGCGCTGGATCGATTGCAGTTACTTCACTTAGCTCAGACATCACACTCTCTCCCAAACCGAAATCGTATTTTGTATTTTATTGTCATTTTATCGATAAATTGTCAACATTAGCTCTTAACTGGCCATCCATCCGCCATCGACCATCAGGTTAACGCCGGTGATGTAGGAGGCTTCGGCACTGCTAAGAAAGAGAGCGGCTGAGGCAACGTCTTTTGGCTCACCCAAGCGCGGCCAGGGCGTGCGGCTTTCGGCGTAGGCGAGGCTTTCAGGTGCAATCGCAGCACCTGCCTTGCCCGTTAGGATCTTGCCGGGTGCCACCGCATTGCAGACGATACCGTCCTTCGCATAGTCGGCGGCAATTTGGCGGGTCATGTAGACAACGCCAGCCTTCCCCACCCCATATGCAATATCGCTGGGCGCTGCGATCATGCCGTGTTGGGAGGAGATATTGACGATGCGCCCGCGCGCTTCCTCGCCCGGCAAGGGCTCTTGGGTCAAGAACTGCTGAACCGCGCGCTTTGCGCAGAAGAAAACGCCGGTGATATTGACGCCGAGCACGCGGTTCCATTCTTCCTCGCTCGTCTCCAACAAAGGCTTGCTGGCATAGGTCGCTGCGTTGTTCACAATGACATCCAAGCGGCCCCAGCGCCCTACCGTCGCGGTCACAAGCGCATCCACATCGCCCCAGCGCGCGACGTCACAGGGGATAAAGACACTCTCTCCGCCTGCTTTCGTGATTTCAGCGAGCGTCGCCTCCCCGCCTTCAATCGGATCTTCACGAAGGTCGGCCACGACCACGCGCGCGCCCTCGCCTGCAAATCTAAGCGCAATGGCCCGGCCAATTCCTGATGCAGCGCCGGTGATAATCGCCGTTTTTCCTTTTAAGCGCATCTTAAGGCCCCTCGATAACAGTGCACGAAAGCCAGCGTGACCCTAGGCGGCTAGCACAACAAGGTGGTTTTCGTGACGTCGTGCAAGAAGTGTCGTTGCTTGGCACCCACACCTCGCTTACAACTGCACGCGCGAAGACCAAGAAGGATACCTATTGATGGCCAAAAGCGCACCGCCCAGCCAAGCTATTGCCAATATCCCTATTGTGGGATCGTTTCAGGCTGCCTATGCGATCATGCTGGGAAACTTGAACCACTTTTGGCGCGCGGCGGCCCTGCCGATCGTCCTTACGTGGTTTATCGCATTGATGCCCTCCCTGTCTGGTGGCACCAGTTTCGGAGCCGAGCTCGTCATTATCCTGGCTTCCCTCATCCCCCACGTCTTGTTCGCGGTCACCTGGTATCGTTTCGTGCTGCGCGGTCCACAAGAAGCGGCCCCGCCGCTTTTCCCGCGCTGGCAGGTGAGCCATTGGCGCTATCTGGGTTTCCTCTTCAGGCTTTTGGCATTTCAGTTTGCGATGGTATTGCTGATTTTCTTGGTGATATTCTCGCCTATCATCGCATCTAACCCTGAAATGTTTGACCCGCAGTTTGATCCAAGCGGCATCACGCCTGAAATGCTATCCATCAATAGTCTTTTTTTTGGGCTGTTCTTAATCGCTATCACCTTCTACATCATCCTGCGGTGGAGCTTCGTTTTTCCAGCCGCTTCAGTCGATGAGGAATATAGCTTCTCCCTTTCCTGGCGCCATAGCCGAGGACAGGGACTGCGTCTTATAGGCGCCGTCTTGATCACCATCATCCCGGTCGGCGCCATTCTTTTCCTCGTAGTGTGGATGATATCCGGAGCCGTTGGCGGCATGACAGTTACACCAGAGGGCGGGGTTACCGACCCTTGGGCCTTTTTGCTATTGAACTTGTTCGTCATGTTGCCGCTGCAATTCCTGGTTTACGCCCTTTACTGTACGGTCATTGCGAATGCCTTTCGGGCCACCACCGGATGGGTCCCCGACGCCCCGGCGCCGGCCCAGCATATCGATATAGAGGCGTAAAAGACTGGAAGGTTATCGGCTGCCGCGCTGAGCCAGCAGAGCTTCGGCAACAGGAATATCCTCAGGCTTATCGACATCGACGGCGGCTTCTGCCTGATCAAGCACCACGGCACCAGCCTTCGCGCCTAAAGGTCCCGAAATCCGTGCCATTGCGTCCTCCAAACTCAAGAGACGCAGCAAAAACAACAACAAAAGCCAAGGCCCAAAGGCGCGTGCAATGCGCCAGGGACGCTTGCGGTCCCGTTCCACCCGGCGCCAAAAATCAACGGCTAAAAGCGCCTTTTCGTCGCGCAAAAGAAAAAGGTTCGCCCCCGAATAACCGCCATCTCGGAAGGTCAGGTAAGTCCTTTTGGCATTGGGTACAGCTGCCTCGATCGTGCTGCGGTGGACTAGCCCGGCGGAGATCGCAGCCCCACTTTTCTCCGCCTGCTGGCAAAAATTTGCGATCATTCCGGGGTTCAGCAGGGCATGATCGGCTGTCGTCACCAAAATTGGAAAGGCGTTATCGAGGGCGGCCACCCCTTCCAGCACCGATGTTGCAGGGGTTGCGGCACTTTGCACCACGCGCAAACGCTTTGCGGCGATCAGCTCGGCAAAGCCCGGTACCTCCTCCAGCACCTCGCGACGGTCGATGGAAATCGCGATCTCACCCACCTCTTGCGCTGCGATCAGGGCTGCGACCACACGCTCGATCATCGGCCGTCCAGTGATGGGAAGAAGGCATTTATGACCCTTTGGCGACAAGCTGGCCAACGGGTCATCCGCGCCACGCTGTGCGGCCAGGACCAAAGCGTTATATCTGACTCTGGGCCTCGCAGCCGTCATACCAGGTCCTTTTCGTAGATCCGGTATCTTTTATAAGGGTCGCCGCCCATGGTCTCGATTAGGTGTCGAACGGGCTCATTTTCTTCCAAAACCCAGCTCAATTCTCCAGACTTGAGACCTTTTGCCTTGGCATTAATGCGTGCTTCGCGAATGACCAACAAAGCCAGCAAAGCACCGATGTTTGATGCTTGAAACTCGCGTGTAACCCCCATCAAAGGCATACGGCCAGTTTTGACGCCCTTAACCTTCAGCCGCCACAAAAGCTTCGCCCAGCCGAAGGGGAAAAGCCGCCCGTCCAGATCCGCGATTGCTTCGTTCAGGTTCGGTAAAATTATAGCCATTGCCACTGGCTTATCTTCAATCTCCGCAATGACGACGAGATTCGGATCGATTATAGGCTTCATGGCTTTGGCGAGGTAGCCTATCTCGGAAGCCGCAAAGGGTAAGAAGCCCCAATTCTCCGACCAGGCATCGTTAAAGATGCCCATTACAGTCTGGAGTTCCTCTTGATAGCGCGATAAATCTAAGGTCCGAGTTTTCAATCGACCAGATTTTTTGACACGAACCGCCAACCGATCAAACGCGGCAGGAATGACCATATTTTCGCCGTAATCATACGCAAATAAGTCTTGTGCCTTGGTGTACCCGCATGCCTCCATATAGGGGCCATAATAGGGTAAGGCATGGCCCATCATCATTGACGGCGGGCGCTCGAAACCTTCGACTAGAAGACCCGATTCGTCATTTATCGAAAGAGAAAACGGACCAACGACACGCTTCATCCCACGTTCCGCCAACCACCCTTCAGCGGCTGTGGTAAAAGCCGCAAAAACGTCCAGGTCATCTACCGCATCAATAAAGCCAAAATGTCCAGTCTTATTGCCATAGCGCGCTTCGTGCGCATGGTTGACTTGCGCGGAAATACGGCCAACGACCTCACCATTTTTTTCCGCTATCCAATAAGCCACATCGGCACTTTGAAAGAAGGGATTCTTCGACGGATTTAGATGGTCTTTGCGCTCCCAAAGAAGCGGCGCCACCCAATTGGGATCATTCTGGAATATGCGTGACGGCACACGCAAAAATGTATCGAGGTCACGTTTCCCCTCAACTGGGCGCACGGACACCTGGGGGGAGCTTTTAATTGGTGCCTGCGGCATTCTTGAAGCCTAATTATTGGCAGTCGTTATCGTTTTGGCAGCTCAAATAACTCTTATGCGAGGACGCTTTGGCTTTCCTCGCCACTTTGCGGCCAGTCCGCGAGCATGGTTTGTGCCCTCTTCAAATCCAGTGGGTAGTCGATCTCACACCAGGGGTGACCATTGATGGAGGCGGTTTGAACGTCAATCCCATCAAAAGACATCTGACGAATAACGGAAAGATACCACAGCCGCAGATATTCCGGGTTGCGAAGGACTTCCCCCAAATAGCGCGAGAAAAGCTGCGGACCATCGCCACGAAAGACCATGCAGCCAATCGACTCCGCATCGACGGCATCGACCGGTAGGGTCTTTCCTATATCGGTAAGCCTCGACCCTTCAAGGCGCACCTTCATATCGTCGTCGTCATAAGTCGCCTTTTGATCGACGGCAAGCGTGACAGGTGCATCGGGGCTAGCGAGCAAAGTGTCGAGGAGTGCCGTTTGAAAAAGCGTGTCCCCGTTCATGAGGATGAAGTCCTCATTCATTTCCGGGCGCGCAATCCAGCACGACGAAATGTTGTCGGCCACCGTGTAGAAGGGGTTATGCAGAATACGAATGCGGCAATCGCCGCTCTCCGGGCGGAAACGGGCGAGTATCTCTTCCACCATCTCGCCGGCAAAGCCTGAAATGAAGACGATATCCTCCACCCCTGCACCGATGAGCGCATTGATCTGCCACTCGACCAACCGGTGGCCGGCAACGGTGAGAAGCGCTTTGGGCTGATTTTCAGTCAGAGGCAGGAGACGCTTGCCCTGACCGGCTCCGAGTATTACTGCCTTCAAGCTAGAACCCCCAGGGGACAAAACGGTACAAAGGAAAAATTCACAACTAATCCGCCTTAAAGCGAACCATATAAAGCTGCAGGTGAAATGGCATCTTCGCTCGCCACAGTCAACCGCAAATGGGATAATCACCCCGTTATGAATAGCGAATTCAAGCTTGTACACATCTCAGACCCGCACTTGTCGCCCTTGCCGAAACCGCGGGCGGGTGAGCTTATGAGCAAGCGAATTCTGGGCTATCTTTCTTGGATACGCCGCCGGCGCAATATTCACCGCATGGAGGTTTTAGAAGCACTCGAGCGTGATTTGGCGGGTGAAGACTACGACCACCTCGCGATCACAGGCGACTTGACGAATATCTCCCTGCCCGATGAATTCAGCGCCGCTGCCCAGTGGCTGGAACGCTTGGGGCCACCTGAAAAACTCTCCGTCATTCCTGGCAATCATGATTCCTATGTGCCACTCGATTGGGCGGAAAGCTGGGGCAAGTGGGCGGCCTATATGGGCTCCAACTTCAACGGCGTCCATACTTTACCGGGCGACTTTTCGCATTTCCCGGCGGTTCGCCACATTGGGCAGTTGGCACTCATCGGCCTTTCCACGGCCATTCCGACACCTTGGGGCTTTGCCAGCGGCACGCTGGGTGAAGAGCAACTGGAAAAGCTGGAAAGCACGCTGGAAGAAACGAAGGCAAAGGGACTTTGCCGTGTCGTCCTCCTCCACCACCCACCCGCAGGCAAAATCTCGGCCCGCAAGCGCCTGACCGATGCGCATAAATTCCAAGACGTAATCTCTAGGAAAGGGGCGGAACTTATCCTCCACGGGCACGATCACAGCTTTCAGATGGTGCAACTTCCCGGACCGGAGGGAGATGTGCCGGTCTACGGCGTGCCTTCAGCTTCAGCCGCGCATGGAAAAGGCCGTCATCCGCCCGCGCAATACCTGATTTTCTCAATCGCAAGTGATGAGGACAGGTGGCGAACCACCGTGCGCCTTCGCGCCTATGACCCGGAACGCGAAGAATTTACAGAAAAGCCTCTTTAGCAGATGGCTAGAGGTAGTTCATCTTGATGTCGAGCACAATCGGCTTTCCATCAAGGGTGAAGGCAGCCTCTTCCAAGGGCGGTTTGGAAAAACCGATAGGGGGATTTCTTGAAATGCCGAAGCCTTCCACTGGAATGCCAAGGAAGCCCTTATCGAACTTTTCATTCGCATTTTCATCGTGATAAAGGACGACGGCATAAGTGCCGGGGCCCGGGGCTGAGAGACAGGCGATATTGCCTGATCCTTCAATCGCAATACGGTCGCGGTGCAGACGACCCGATTTCTTGATGAAACCTTCGGGATCATCGTTATAAAGCTCGACCGTCAAAAGCCCTTCGGAGGAGCGCAGGTTCTCCACCCTGATTTCAATATCGTACTCGCCGTTGAGCGCACAGCTTGCCTGTTCGGCACCTGCCTGCCCAGCCTTCACCTGTTCAGTCTTAGTCTGCTCAGTCTTAGCCTGTTCGGCTTTGACCTGATCTGCCTTCGCTGGAGCACTCACTTCAGCTCCCACTAAGGTGAATAAGACCGCAAGAAGGCCGGCGCCCAAAAATCCTGCTCGAGGAAAACCGCCACAAATCAATATTGCTCGTCTTCTTGTCATGGCACTGGACTTTCCTGGCATTTTGCCCTATCGCCCACCTCCCAGATGGATCTGAAAAATTCCAAGTAAATCCGGGACAGAGCGGACTAAGGCTCTATATAATGGCGCGCTTAACCGGTACAAGAGCCCACGAAAATATGAAAAGGGCTCAGCGGGCGATCAAAAGTGGGAACAAGCAACGAATGACAGCGACGTTCGAGCCCAACGAGACCTTGCTCAAATTCGGCTATCCGGCAAGCCTTATCCGGGAATACGAGCATTGGGTCGTTCTCCTTCGGCCCAAGCAGGCAACGCTTGGCGCCCTGGTCTTGGCCTGCAAGGAAGAAGCCCAGGCATTTTCGCAGATCAGCCACGGCGCTTTTATAGAACAAGAAATCGTTGTCAGGGATATCGAGCAGGCGCTCAGCCAATTCCACCCCTATGATAAGATCAACTACTTGATGCTGATGATGGTCGATCTTGAAGTGCACACCCATGTCCTGCCGCGCTACGGTGCACTGCAGGTCTTTGCAGGAGAAAGCTTTGAAGATCCAGGCTGGCCCGCCGTGCCCGATTTAGCCGCCGGCCCCTTGCTTGAAAATGATGCTCTTCAAGAGCTGGTTGATGCTATTAAAGCGCACTGGCCCCAAAGATAAGTAACCAAGAGATAAGCAACTAAGAAGCTAAGCCAAATCCGATGAAGA
>CAXMNO010000282.1:0-4881 GCA_964194655.1 uncultured Acidimicrobiia bacterium | reverse complement strand
CGACGATTTCAGCCAAGTGCTTCGGGCACGTAACTTCGGAGAGAAGATTGATCGGAATATCGATATCGAACTTATCCTCAATCTCCATCACAAGGTTCATGGCGGCCACCGAATCCATTTCCAGATCCTCGGTCAATTGTGTCTCGCCCGTGATCTCGATCCCGGCCTTGTTGAAGGGACCAAGCAAGGTAATTATCTCACCGCAAATATCGTTCAAATCAGCCGCCATTTATCTTGCCTTCGCTTTTCCCACTATAATGCTTTCGAGGAGATCTTCTCCGAGAGCCTAAATCCATTTATGCGCCTTATACCACGCAAGCGCCGTTGCAAAACCCTCTTCAGCGCGAACCGAAGGCCGCCAAGCCAAAAACTCTTCGAGAAGGTTTTCGCGCGCCACCCAATCCTCGTGGCAGAATTCCCGCACCTTGCCCGGCGAGATAAAAGCGGTGCGCCCCAACAAATTCGCCCAAAATTGCACCAAGGTCGCCAAGGTCATCATCAGCCCATAAGATAAGCGAAAGGGTTTGACCGCGCGGCCCGTAACATTTGCAGCAACCCCGACAAGATCATTCCAGGCATAACCGCCCTCCTGTCCGTCATGCAGCTCGTGAACGGCGGGCATAGGGTTCTCATCGATCAAGCCGCATACCGCTGCTGCCAGGTCATCCACGAATATCAAGGAAAAACGTCCCTCGCCCCGTCCGGGGATCGGGCATCGCCCCCGGTCGATTTGGCGGAAGAGATCAAGCGTCGCCTTGTCACCAGGTCCATAGACAGCAGGCGGCCGCAGGATGTGCCAGTCTTTTAGGCCGCAGCTCATGAGGATTTCCTCAGCTCCTCTTTTACTTGCGGCATAGTCTGAAATCTCCGGCGCGCGGGCGGCAAGCGAAGACATCAATTGAAAACAGGCATTAGGCGCAACCGCGAGCGTAGCGGCGGCGAGGCGTCTCGTCCCCTCGATATTGACCTCGTCAAATTCCTTGCGGTTTCGCGCTTTAATGAGACCCGCGATATGGACAACCGCATCGCAGCCCTCAACGAAAGCTTCCAGATCGCACTCAGGCCCCAGATCGCCTGCAACAATGGTGAGGCCACGACGCTCATCAAGGCGAGAAGGATCGCGGCAAAGGGCGCGAACGTTCATACCGCTCGCCAACAGGGCCTCAAGGACCCGGCTTCCGACAAAGCCAGTCGCGCCGGTTAAAGCGATCTGTTTCGACATAACAGTTCCCGCCTAAGCGACCCGGCCAGATAAGACAGGCCAAATAACAGAGCAAGCTTCGAAAAAGCTATTTATAAAGGCACGTTTGATCCCTCGTTCACCTCATATTTCAGGGTTGGGAGTTTATCGCGCCACTCGTGAATTCCAAAAAGCCTAGGCTTTCGCGCCGCCTTCCACCCGCAATACCGCTTGGGGCGCTGGAAAGTCCCCCTCTTCGTTATTGAGAATATTCAAGGCACCACTCAAATAGTCCGCCTTCACCGCCGCACGGCTCAACTTGCCGGACGAGGTAAATTTCAAGCTGCGTGTTGGCACCAGCAATACCCGCGCGTGCACGCCACTGGTCCGGTAAACAAGGGAGACGATTTCCTTTGCTAGATCACCGCGCGCCTCGTCATCGCTCAAGCGGCATTCGGCCACCACGATAACCTCGCTATCGCCTTCGTCAGCCTCAACGGCGAAGCAAGCGATCGCACCGGATTTCAAACGCTCGATGCTTTCAAGAGCCCACTCGATATCCTGCGGCCAGATATTGCGGCCATTTTGGATAATCAGGTCTTTCTTGCGGCCCGTGATGACCAGGTTACCGTCAACGGAGTAGCCAAGATCACCGGTATCCAGCCAACCATCCTCCGTCATGGTCTCAGCCGTGCGGCCAGGGTTTTCAAAATAACCCGCCATCACGCTTGGCCCCTTGACCATCACACGGCCAACACAGCGATCGGGCATGCGGTTTTCATGCTCGTCGCGGATTTCAAGGCGGTGCCCCGGCAAACCGCGCCCACAAAAGACAAAGCCGCGCGATCGCGCTTCTTCATTCGGCGCTGCGGTACCATTGCCGTTTGTGGCGGGGCCATTCGTGACAGGAACCGCGCGGCCCGTTGATTCGTAAAGTGTGCGGTCGATCATATCGACTTCCACACCGGAGCCCACTTCCGGGAAGGAAACCGCAAGCGTGGATTCCGCCAAACCATAGCTCGGCAAGAAAGCCTTACTGGAGAAGCCGACTTCATCGTACACTTCAGAAAAGGCCGAAAGTATTTCCGGGCGCACCATTTCACCGCCGACGCCGGCAATCCGCCAAGAAGACAGATCGATCTCGCTGGCCGAGCCATTCAAACCACGGCGCGCGCAGAGGTCATAGCCAAAGGTCGGGCTGAAGGAAATCGTCGCGCCCGTCTTGGTCATGAGCTTCAGCCAAACAAGAGGACGCCGCGCAAAGCTAGCGGTCGACAAATAATCGACCGAGATTTGCGACATGGCCGGTGTGATCGAGAAGCCGACGAGCCCCATATCGTGATAAAGCGGCAACCAGGACGTGCTGCGGTCGCCCTCGACGAGCTGCAGGCCATGCATCCCAATACCGCGCGCGTTATTGGTGATCGCCTTTTGGGTGATGAAAACACCGCGCGGCGCCGATGTGCTGCCCGACGAATACTGGATGTAACAGGGCCCATCTTTGTCGAAGGGCTGGAGATCGCCCGCCCCTTCGGGCAAGGCAAAGAAGTCTTCCGGCGTGCCGCATTCAATGGAAAGGCCCGCTGTTGCTTCTTGCAGGAACGGCAGCATATCACCGCGCCCAACGACACCGCGCGCGCCTGATTCCTGCAGCATGCCGCGCAAACGCGCAACATAAGCCACGCGCCCACCCATATGGATATTCAAGGGCAAGGGAACCGGGATTAATCCCGCATAGAGACAGCCGTAAAAAAATGTCTGAAAATAAGAATGGGTTTCAGCCAGAATGGCAAAGCGCTCGCCGCGCTGAAAACCAGCCGCCGTCAAGCGCAGTGCAAGCGAATGCGCGCGTTCGCGCAAGTCGCCATAGCTCAAGGCTTCAAGCAACTCACCACGCGGAGAATAGAAGTTGATCCCTGTTTGGCCGCGTGCGGCATAATCGAGTCCTTCGGTCAGGGTCTCGAACTGCGCAACGCGAAATGCCAAACTTTCATTCGTCGTCGCTGTGGCAACGGCCATGAAACTGTCACTTTCTTAACTTCAATATTAAGGAGCCCCCAAATGACCCCCACACCTAAAAACAGGCAAATTCAAATGTAAAATTAAAGGCTTTCACAACATCTATTGTTGCTCGGCCCTCGACTTACTATATATAGTATTTGCCTATAGCTGATGTTATACCATGCTAATGCGAGACTAAATCCCCAAAATCGTCACAATTTATTACGCTTTGTTACAAAGCTAATTCCTTGTCCTAATAAGGACTTTTCGGCGCGCCTCCCTGAAATACAAAGAACTGCAACTTGAAAATGTAAGGCATTTTTGGATGCAATCGTAGACAGGATATAGGCTCCCCTGCCCAAAGCGGCAATCAACGCTTTCTCATAACAGGCCCGCGTCAAGGGCATGGTTAAAAAGAGGTCCCGCACATTTGCGTGCCACTTGCTCTTTGGGAAAGCGAGACGGTTTGGAAAAAATTCCAAATTATTGAACGCCTTAAATGCGATCTAGCTCAGCGCCGCACGCAGCTTTCGAATGCTGATCGGCTTGGTGAAGGTCTTTATCTCGGAAAGCCCGCGCGCTGCTGCCTGGATTTGGGCTGACTTGGCGTAGTGCGGGTTGTAGCCCGTCACAAGGACGACGCGCGCGCCACTTTTCTTCTCGACCAGCCAGTCGATGACCTCGAAGCCGTCTTGCTCGGGCATCACCATATCGAGCATCACAATATCAGGGTCAAAAGCTTCATAGCACGCCCGAAAGCGTCGGGAGTCTGTCAGCGTCTTAACTAAACAACCCATTTCCTTTGCCACGTGGCTCACAAAAACACAAAAATCCGGCTCATCGTCAACAACCAACAGCTTCTTATTTGCCGACGTCATCCCATCCCTGCCTTCATGCATCTTATGCCATTTGCCTGCGATTTTCTTGGAGTGGCATACCAGCACGAAAAGAGGAGGGCTACAACGCAGCGATGATTGTAAAGAGTCTTAGTTTTTCAGAAATTCTTATATATGAATATAAAATGTATCGCTGTTTTCGGGCGAAATTGAGGAGTCAGTGGCGCGCGCTCAGGCGCTTTACCACTGCTCATGGTCGCAGTGAGATCTATGAAAACGGTCTAATTTATGTGCGTAGCCTGATCAATGTGCGTGGCCGGGCCGCAGGGTATAACAGCCATCTTCCAGACCCTCGAAGTACTCATTCAAGGCTGGATGGTCCACGGGGCCATTCTCCTCGTCCAGCACCAAGTTCTGCTCAGAGACGTATGCGATATAGGGTCCGCTCTCGCCCACGGCGAAGAGGTGATAGAAGGGCTGTTCTTTATGAGGACGGACCTCTAGCGGGATGGATTCATACCATTCCTCTGAATTGTCGAACTGCGGGTCGATATCGAAAACAACCCCACGGAACGGAAATACGCGGTGACGGACGATATGCCCAATCGTATACTTTGCCGTCACAGTTCCCATAACCTTCTCCAAGAAAACGCGATAATACCTTCGGGGCTATCTCCCCATTTCATGTCATGTAAGACAGCCGCAACCCGAAAGGGGAATTAAGAAGCTCTGGCATGCACGCGCATGGAGATAGGGCCTGAACCCGAACCATGCAAGAGCTGGGCGAGATAAGGATCGTCACTCGCCTCGGCTTCTTGGGTAGGACCGGACCAGACGATCACGCCATTGTGTAGCATCGCGAGC
>CAXMNO010000281.1:0-11129 GCA_964194655.1 uncultured Acidimicrobiia bacterium | reverse complement strand
TTCTTAGCGGCTCGGAGCTCTTCCAGGTGGAGTTTGAGTTCCGCAATCTCTGCCAGACGCCGGGCAAGATCTGCGAGGACCTTATCTTCAAGGCCTTTATCGCGTGCCTGAAGCAAGATTGGTTCTGGTGACGTTAAGCTGAGACCTTGGCGCAAGACTTCCTCACCAAGCTCTTCAGCCAAGCGGTTGATCTTTTTGGTAAGGAGACGCGGCTCTTGGGTCTCTGGATCGCTCACCCGGCTTCCTCCTCGAAGATCAACAAAACCGTACCCTCGTCAACCTGGTCACCTGCGCTCGCAAAAACCTCGGCAATCGTTCCATCGCGCGGCGCTTTCAGGGTATGTTCCATCTTCATAGCTTCCAGCACCGCTAACGGTGTCCCTTCCGCCACCTTCTGGCCGACACTTGCCTTCATTTCTACGACCCGGCCCGGCAACGGGGAGATGATGCGATCATCGCCGCTCTCCTCCTGCTCGGCACCATAATGCAGATCGGGCAATGAAAAGTGGTAACAGCGCCCTTTTAAGAAAACGCGAACATCGCTGCCAGTGCGGATCACAGAACAACCAACGACCCTATCGCCAAGATCGAGCTGAAAGAGATTACCTTCCTGCCCAATAATGTTTAACGTCACCGTGCCGGAGGGGAGCTGAAGCTCCATCCCTCCATCACGCAGGAACGATGCAGCGACCTCCAAAACCTCCCCACCGTATGAGATGCGCACGAACTGCCTAGCCCCACCCCAAGGACGCCAACCATAGCATTGCGACCAAGGGCTATAGGGGTCCGCACGCCTGGGTGATGGCTTTTCGGGGAGAAGCTGAAACAGGGCCGCGGCTGCCAAGGCGTCTTCGTCCAAGGGCGGCTCGTGCGTTAGCGCCTCAAGAGCACGCCCAATATAGCCCGTGTCGTGCGCGCCCGCCTCAAAGACGCTGTCTGCCAGCAAGTTCCGCAGAAATGAGAGGTTTGTGGTGCAGCCTTCAAGCTCGAGCGCATCCAAAGCGGCTCTCAAGCGCAGAATCGCGGTCGCCCGATCCTCACCCCAAGCAATAATCTTCGCGATCATGGGGTCATAGTGGGGCGTTACCGCATCGCCTTGGCGAATACCACTATCAATCCGCAAATTCTCGCCCACCTCTGGCAGTGCGAGATGACGAATTGTCCCGGTCGCCGGAAGAAATCCGGCTGCTGGGTCCTCGGCATAAAGTCGGACTTCAACGGCATGTCCATTTGCATGGATATTTTTTTGCTTGGCGATTGGCAATGGCTCGCCGCTTGCAACGCGAAGCTGCCATTCAACGAGATCCAAGCCGGTGATCATCTCCGTCACGGGATGCTCGACTTGAAGGCGGGTGTTCATCTCCATGAAATAGCAGTGCGCGGGGTCAAGTCCATCGGAGACATCGGCGATGAATTCGACCGTGCCAGCCCCGCGATATCCGATCGCCTTTGCCGCGTTCACTGCAGCCTTTCCCATAGCTTGGCGCATCTCTTCTGGCATGCCGGGGGCGGGTGCTTCCTCGATCACCTTTTGATGGCGCCTTTGTAAGGAACAGTCGCGCTCGAATAGGTGAACCGTATTGCCATTGGAATCGGCGAAGACCTGAAATTCGATATGGCGCGGCTTTAGCATAAATTTCTCGATCAAGACCCGATCGTTGCCGAAAGCTGATTTCGCCTCGCGCTTCGCACCTTCGAGCTCGTTCAGGAATTCGGCTGGATCGTCGACGCGGCGCATTCCCTTTCCGCCACCGCCCGCAACAGCCTTTATCAAGATGGGATAGCCAAGGCGCACTGCTTCCTTGGCAAGCGTGGCTGGATCCTGGTCGCTGCCGTGATAGCCGGGCACCACCGGCACACCGGCCTTTTCCATAATGCGCTTGGCCTCGTCCTTTTCGCCCATCGCGCGGATAGCGCTTGCAGGCGGGCCGATGAAGACAAGGCCTTCAGCTTCGCAAGCCTCGGCGAATTCCGCGTTTTCTGAGAGAAAGCCGTAGCCAGGATGGATAGCCTCGGCACCGGCGCGCCCGGCGATCTGCAATATCGCTTCGCCCTTTAAATAACTCTCCCCAACCGGGGCGGACCCGAGCAGATAAGCCTCATCGGCCATTGCGACGTGTAAGGCGCGCACATCGGCTTTAGAATAAACCGCGACGGTCTTTATACCGAGCGATCTGGCCGTCTTTATGATCCGGCAAGCGATTTCACCGCGATTGGCTATAAGGATTTTTGCGAACATCTCTCAGCCCCCCTCTCTACATTCTAAAGAGGCCGAAACGTGTCGGCTCTATCGGGCGGTTAAGGGCGGCTGAAAAGGAAAGGCCCAGGACGGTGCGGGTTTGGGCCGGATCAATGATGCCGTCATCCCAAAGGCGCGCTGTGGCGTAGAGAGGATGCCCTTCCACATCGTATTGGTCGATGATTCCAGACCTAAAAGCCTCTTCTTCTTCGCGCGGCCATTGACCGCCGCGCCGTTCAATCCCCTCGCGCCTTACCGTCGCAAGGACCCCTGCTGCCTGTTCACCCCCCATAACCGAGATACGGGCATTGGGCCACATCCACAAAAACCGCGGACTATAGGCACGTCCGCACATGCCGTAGTTTCCAGCACCAAACGAGCCACCGATAATCACGGTGACTTTGGGGACGCCCGCTGTAGCGACCGCCGTCACCAACTTGGCACCGTCCTTGGCGATGCCGCCTGCCTCGTACTTACGCCCCACCATAAAGCCGGTGATGTTCTGCAGGAAGAGGAGGGGAATACCGCGCTGACAGCAAAGCTCGATAAAGTGCGCACCCTTGAGAGCGGACTCGGAAAAGAGAATTCCGTTGTTCGCGAGAATACCAACGGGATAGCCCCAAATGTGAGCAAAGCCACAGACGAGTGTCGTGCCGTAGAGCTTTTTGAACTCGTCGAACTCGCTACCATCCACCAATCTCGCGATGATTTCGTGCACATCATAGGGGCGGTTCAGCTCCGAAGGGACGATTTCGTATATGTCCTTTGCATCATAAAGAGGTTCTCGGGGTTCGCGAACCTTCACGGTTTCGGGCTTGCGGCGGTTCAAATTCGCGACCGCACGGCGCGCCAACTCCAGTGCGTGTTGATCGTTTTCGGCATAGTGATCGACCACACCGGACGTGCGCGCGTGAACGTCCGCGCCGCCCAGATCCTCGGCCGAGACGTCTTCTCCGATCGCCGCCTTCACCAACGGTGGGCCAGCAAGGAAGATCGTCCCCTGGTTCCTGACAATGATGCTCTCATCCGACATGGCCGGCACATAGGCACCACCTGCGGTGCACGAACCCATCACAACGGCGATCTGCGGAATGCCCTTAGCCGACATGCGAGCCTGGTTATAGAAGATCCGCCCAAAGTGATCGCGATCGGGGAAAACTTGATCCTGGTTGGGAAGGTTCGCACCGCCTGAATCCACCAAATAGATACAAGGGAGGTGGTTTTCCTCCGCAATTTCCTGTGCGCGGAGATGCTTTTTCACGGTTTCTGGATAATATGTCCCGCCCTTAACCGTTGCGTCATTGCAAACGACCATACACTCCTGGCCGCAAACACGTCCGATGCCGGTAATAATCCCAGCAGACGGCACCTCGCCCTTATGCAGACCCCAAGCTGCAAGCTGCGATACTTCCAGGAAAGGAGAGCCCGGATCCAGAAGGCGGTCAATTCTCTCTCGCGGCAAAAGCTTTCCACGCGATAGATGCCGCTCGCGAGCCTTGGCGCCACCACCCTCGATGACCAAAGCCGCCTTTTCCGCAATTTCCTCTACCGCTTGGCGTATTGCAGCCTCATTCGCACGGCTTTCGGGAGAGCGGGGGTCATGCAATGAATGAAGGACTGCCATGGGTTTTTATGATCCTAAGCTTTCAAGTTGAGGATAAAGCAACCAGCCAATCTTGCAGTAAACTATTCCAACCATACCTCACCCCAAGACGCCAAATCCATCGGGCAATCTATTCCCAGCACTTCCAGGGAACGATCCAAAGCGCCCACAATTGCCCCGACACCGCCAAGATCCTCCAATATCCTTAAGAAGTCAATAAATATGACATCATATTTAGTTTTTGTAGACAAAGAGCTGAAATCATTTAGACTTGATGGCCGTTGAAGAACTTTGAGGTGTGAAACTCCTTTGAGGTATGAAACTCCATTGAATTGGGAGGTGTCGAGAATTGAATTGGGAAGTGTCGAGAAAAGTGCCTAGCATTTTCGAAGTGCCCGCGCGGTGAAGAAGATAGAGCCCTATAGTGCGACCTTGCTGGTTCTCGCCGAAGACAGGCGTTTGAAGAAGGGTGCGCGCACGCGCCTGCGGCTCTTGTCAGCGACCGCGGCGCTTTTGCAGGGAACTTACTTTCACTCCCTTCGGATTGCCGATATTTGCCAGGCAGCAGGTGTTTCGCAGGGCACATTCTATCTATACTTCACTGATAAGAAGGACATCACGAGCAAGCTGTTATCTGACTTCACGCAGATGGTCTATCAAGAGCTCGATGGCGCGAAATCCAAATCAGTCGATCCATACGACACGATCCATGCCCCCACCCGCACTTATGTCGAATTGTTTTACCAAAACCGCGGGCTCATGCGTTGCCTGACCCAGATGACTGAGGAATCAGAAGCCTTCGCCGAGCTTTTTAGGACTCTTAGTGCCAACTGGAATCGGCGAATTGCAAAGAATGTCCACCGAACAATGACCACCTTGAATGCGGACGGTGAAGATAGTCTCGCCATCGCCTATGCGCTTGCATCCATGGTGGATGAATATTTGACCAAGCTTTATGTGCGCCAAGACCCAGCCCTTGCCTTCATGGCAGAGGATTGGGAACGCGTCGCAACTCTTTTATCCGACCTTTGGTACCGCGCCCTTCTCCTCGATCACCCAGGAGGCTCTGCACGGGCAGAGAGCTAATCTGGAGCGCTTTTGGCAAAAGTGTGTGCGGTTTTGCGCCCGCAAAGCGCGTGACAACAATGACCTAGAGCACGTTAGATGATTCGGAAATCATTAAACGAGCTCTAGAGGCACCGCCACAACAGCAATGACATCACCGATGGAAATCAAGCCGGGGTAATGGCGGCCGGTTAGAATTCCTGAAATACCAGCCCTGTATTCCACAGGCGCGCCACCGCTGCGCTCTACATCGTGGATCTTTGCGATAACCTCGCCTTCCTCGACGCTTTGCCCTAGATCCACCGTGAACTCGATAAGACCCGTCGTCTCGCAGGGAACAAAGCAGCGACTATCCGGCATGTCGAGGTTAAGGCTATCTCCCTGAAGTGGCTCACCAGCGAGAATGCCCGCGTGCTTTAGGAAATTCTCCACGCCGCACTTGGCAATCGCCACCGTTTCAGCCGTCGTGCTGCCACCGCCGCCAAGCTCGGTTGAAACGAAGACCTTGCCCAGATCCTCCGCCGCTGTGTCGTACATGCCAACGCTATCGATTTCCAAAAGCATCAGCGAATAAGGAGCGCCGAAAGCCCGCATCGCTGCGACGCACCGTGCCTCCTGTTCTTTATTTTCAAGAACGTGAGCTGCTGCAAAGGGCACGAATTTAAGCGTTTTCCCGCCCGAATGAATATCCAGCACGTAGTCGGCCATCGAAAGAAGCGTGCGCTGAAAATAATCGGCAATCTTTTCAGTCACAGTGCCATCGGGTGCGCCTGGGAAGGTACGGTTCATATTTCCGCCATCGATGGGGGAGGTACGCTTGGCCGCCCGAAAGGCTGGATAGTTCATGGCGGGTACCATGATGATCCGGCCAGCGACGTCTTCCACCTTTATGCGCGATGCCAAGTCTAAAAGCGCTATTGGACCTTCGTATTCATCACCATGATTTCCGCCGGTCAAAAGGGCGGTCGGGCCCTCCCCATTCTTAACGACAGTCACGGGGATGGGGATCGAGCGCCAGGCAGAAGCGTCATGGGAGTAGGGCAATTTCAAAAAGCCGTGTTGAACGCCATCAGCTTCAAAATCGACCGTCGCGCTTATAGGATTGTCACGCATCTTCACTCCTTCACGAAAAGCTTGCGTGGATATTGGGTAAGGCATTCGACACCGCCATCGGTGATCAAAATGCTCTCGGTAATCTCAAAGCCCCAGTCTTCCATCCACAAGCCGGTCATGAAGTGAAAGGTCATACCGGGCTGAAGCTCCGTCTTGTCGCCACTGCGAAGGCTCATCGTGCGCTCCCCCCAATCGGGCGGATAGCTGAGACCGATTGGGTAGCCTGTGCGGTTATCTTTCTCGATACCGTATTTGGCGAGGACTGCGGAAAAGGTCTTCGCAATGTCTTCGCAGAGGTTTCCGGGCTTTGCTGCTTCAAGGCCAGCCTCCAGCCCTTCGAGAACCGCCTTTTCAGCGTTGATGAACGTATCTGTTGGCTTGCCGAGAAACACCGTGCGGCTGAGCGGACAATGGTAGCGGCGATAACAGCCACCCAGCTCGAAGAAAGTCCCCTCACCTTCTTTGAAGGGCCTGTCGTCCCAGGTCAAGTGAGGGGCTGCGGCATCGCTACCTGAAGGCAGAAGCGGAACGAGAGCCGGATAATCACCCCAATGACCATCAGCACCGCGAATCCCCGCACCATAAATTTCTGCCACCAATTCGTTCTTTGCCAAACCTGGCTCGATCAACTCAAAGACGCGCGCGTGCATGCCTTCAACAATGCGCGCGGCGCGTCTCATGAAAACGATTTCTCGCGGCGATTTGATCGCACGCTGCCAATTCACCAGTGCCGTTGCGTCCTTGAAACCAGCGTTTGGCAGGTTTCGCTTTAACGACTCGAAAGCAGCGGCGGAGAAGTAGTAATTCTCCATCTCCACGCCGATGGCAGCCTTGGCCCAACCTTTGTCTGCGATCAAGGCGGAGAGGTGGTCCATGGGATGGCGCTGGGTGGACATGACGTAGTGATCGGGATAGCCGACGATGTGATCTTGATCCATAAAGACCGTGCGCTTCGCCCCATTGGCATCCTGGCCACGGCCATACCAAATGGGCTCGCCATCGCCTGCTAGCAATACGCACTGATGCACATAGAAGGACCAGCCGTCATAGCCGGTCAGCCATGCCATGTTGGAAGGGTCGGTCACGATAAGGAGCTCGATTCCAGCCCGCTCCATCGCAGCGCGGGTTTTGGCAATTCGCGCGTCGTATTCTTGCCTCGAAAAATGCAATTGTACCTGGCTCATTGCGCCCCCTGGTGCATAGATCTGGTGCATGGATTATGATTCAAAGAGTGTGCCAGCGCCCTTAGCCTCCGCCCGGCCGCGCGCGAGTGTGGCAATCGCTGTATCTTGGACCCCAGTTCCCGTTAAATCGCAGATCGTGATCGCATCTTCGCCTGTGCGTCCGGGGTGCATACCGGCGAGGATTTGCCCCAGCTCTGGAAAGTGCGCGCCTGGCTCGAACACACCGGCCTCCAGCGCGTGATGCAATTCGCCTGCAAGCGCACACTGACTTTGGCGGTCACAAACGTAGAGGTCCGCCATCGCGAGTGCTTGAGGCGAAATTTCCGTCTTGTAAGCCGCATCCGACCCCATCGCCGTGACATGCATTCCAGGATGCAGATGAGGGGTGTCGATGAGGGGCGACGTCGCAGGTGTTGTCGTCACGATAATGTCGCTCCCCTCGCAAACCGCACCGATATCGGTGGATGGAATGGCCAAGATGCCAAGGTCCTCAGAAACTTCAGCCGCCACGCTTTCAGCCTTAGCCAAATCGCGGCCCCAGATCCGCGCTTCAGTAATTGGGCGAACAAGGGTCAAGGCCTTTAGCTGCAAACGGGCCTGCAGACCTGTCCCGAGGATACCAGCACGGGTCGAATCCGGGCGGGAAAGAGCCCTCGCGGCAACGGCACCGGCTGCTGCGGTTCGAATATCGGTAAGGTAACCGTTGTCCAGCAACAAGGCCTCGACCAAGCCCGTCTTCGCACTAAAAACGACCATCAAGCCGTTTAGGCTCGGTAGACCGATTGAGGGGTTATCGAAGAAACCTGAGCTCATCTTCATCGCAAAGGAAGGAAGACCTGGAACGTAGGCGGTCTTCACATCGACTTCGCCATTGGCCTCTTTAATCTCTAAATGGAGGATTGGCGGCATGACGACAGGCTTCGTCGCGAGCGCGGCAAAGGCTTCTTCCACGCAAGCAACCGCATCCATATCCAGCGTTACGACGTCACGCAGCTCTCGTTCGGTCAAGATATTGATTTTTGCCATCTAGGTGACCTCTCTCGCCTTATCGCCAATTTCGACATCTTCGCCGCTTACGATCCGGTGGTGCAGCGCCATATCGATATTACAGCCACTGAGGACGACCGAACATACGCCTGGCTCGCGCACTAGACCTGCGCGCAAGGCTGCAATACCAACAGCACCGGACCCCTCGATCACCTGCTTTTCCTCCCAATAAGCGTGGCGTATCGCCTCTGCAATTTGGGTTTCGTTCACCAGGTACAACTCGTCCACCAAATCACGAACCATAGCAAAGGTGTAGCGATTATCGAGACCTATGCCGCCACCCAACGCATCTGCAAGCGTCGGCATCTCTTCAACCCAAATGGGTTTTCCTGCTTTTTGACTGGCAGCCATGGCAGCACCGCGTTCCATCGTGACACCAATTACACGAAGCGAAGGTTTGAGGCTCTTTGCGGCCAATGCGACGCCTGAGATTAGCCCACCGCCGGAAAGCGGCACAATCAGCGTCTCCAAGTCGGGCAAATCCTCAAGAATCTCAAAGCCAAGCGTTCCCTGGCCCGCGATGATATCCGGGTGATCGAAAGGTGGCAGCATGACCATGCCTTCGTCGTGAACAAGCCGGTCTGCCTCAACCTGCGCATCATCTTGCGAATGGCCGATGATGCGAATTTCCGCACCTAATGCCCTGATACCTTCGACTTTATTGCTCGGCACCAAGTCCGACATGCAGATGATACAGCGCGCGCCGGCCTCTTTTGCCGCATAGGCGAGCCCGCGGCCATGATTTCCGGTCGAAACACCGACAATGCCGCGCCGACGCTCTTCGTCCGATAGCGACAAGACCGCATTCGTGGCACCGCGAAGCTTGAAAGAACCGGTTTCCTGGAGGTGCTCCAGCTTCAGATGAATCACTCCACCAGTCAAATCGGAGAGCGCCACAGATCTGGCAAGGGGCGTTCGCCGGACGATCTTGGAAATCCGTGTGCGTGCACGTTTCACGTCGTCCGCTGAGGGATGAGAACTTTCTTTCATATCGAATTCTGCCAATTTTATCACTACTTCTCCTAGCAGGAATTCACTTGATTGCTATTTCCGATCCCCATGGTGTAGGGTTCACATTAGGAATAAAATCGGAATAATCACTAAGATATCGCCAAATCGGGCGTGGGACGGGATCAGGCATGAAAGTACTCTCGCGCGTATCTCCTTGGTCGGTTGTCACCTTACTACTTTCCAGCGCTATCGCACTCTCAGCTTGCGAGCAGGAAGTTGCGGAGGAAGCGCCAGTTATCCGGCCCGTCAAAGCAATCAAGGTCGATGACTATAGTGCCTTGAATAAGCGGCATTTTTCAGGACGGGCCAAGGCAACGCAGGAACTCGATCTGTCATTCCGTGTTCCCGGAAATCTCGTAGAACTCCCCGTAAACGTCGGCGATCAGGTAGAGGCGGGCGGGCTCGTTTCTCAACTAGACCCAGCGACTTTCAAGGCTGAGGTGGACGGCAGTGAGGCATCGGTTGCACGCGCCGCTGCGACGCTAGAGAATGCGACCGCGCAACGCCAACGTGATAAAACATTGTTCGACAAGGGTCACGTCGCCCAAGCACGGCTCGATAAGGCCATCGCCGCTGAAAGCGAGGCGAAGGCCGATTTAAGAGGGACAAGAGCCGCGCTTAATAAAGCCAAGCTCAATTTGACCTATACAACGCTTACAGCACCTTTCGCAGGTGTCATCGTCACAACCTATGTCGATAATTTTCAAGATGTCCGGGCCAAAGAACCCGTTGTTCGGCTGCTTGATAAATCGAAAATCGAAATGGTTATCGATATTCCTGAAAATCTCATTGGTCTTGTTCCAGGCGTGACGGAGGTAGTCGTTGAATTCGACCCCTTCCCAGGCCGCAAGTTCGCAGCCGAGATAAAAGAGATTGGAGCCGAGGCATCCGCCACGACACGCACTTATCCTGTGACTCTCATCCTCGACCAACCCGACGATATTATAATCTTACCTGGGATGGCAGGCAGGGCTAGCGGCAGCGGACAGCCACTGCCTGGCCAGGAAAACAGAGTTACGATCCCCATAGCCGCGACCTTCTCACCCAAAGAGGCAGATGGCACCTTCGTTTGGATCTTTGACGAAGCATCAGGCGTCGTTCAACGCCGCGCGGTCACGCCAGGCGCCTTAACAGAAATCGGTGTTCAAATCGAAGACGGGATTGAGCCAGGCGAATGGGTTGTAACCGCTGGGGTAAGCTATTTGAGGGAAGGTCAACAGGTTCGCCTCCTTGAAGAGTGAACCTCGCAAGAATGAACCGGGGAAATATGAGCCGGTCACACTAGGAGGGGAGCCGAAATGAGCCTCGCTCAATTCGCGATCGAAAAGCGGGCCGTAACCTATTTGTCTGTCCTATTACTCGTCGTCGGGGGTGCCGTCTCATATTTAAATCTGGGCCAGTTGGAAGACCCGGAATTCACGGTCAAGACGGCGGTTATTACGACAACCTATCCCGGCGCCAGCCCTGAGGAGGTCGAACAGGAAGTCACCGACCGGATCGAACTGGCAGTCCAAGAACTTCAACAGGTGCAGTATATCGAATCGACCTCGATGGCTGGCCTTTCCCAGGTAAAGGTGGAGATTGAACCGCGCTTTACCTCAAGACACATTCCCCAAATTTGGGACGAGCTGCGGCGCAAAGTTACAGACGTAACACCCAGCCTGCCGCCAGGAACCAGCACGCCCGACGTCATTGATAACTTCGGCGATGTTTTCGGCCATCTCCTCGCTGTGACAGGTGAGGGTTTCAGCTATGGCGAGATGGAGGAGTATGCCAAGGATATCCAGCGTGAACTCAGCGTTATGGATGGGGTTGCGCGCGTTGATCTTTGGGGGGTTCAGGGCAAGACGATCTACTTGGACGTCTC
>CAXMNO010000280.1:0-9502 GCA_964194655.1 uncultured Acidimicrobiia bacterium | reverse complement strand
CGCTCAAGACTGTGTGCACCCGCCTGAATCGACAAGCGGCCAGCGACCTGAGACATCGGCGCTAAGAGTGGCAAGCCGCGCTTGCCGTCGGTAACGGTTTCATAGGCAATGCAAACGGCACCAGATTCGACAAGGTCTTTTGTCTGCTCGGGATCGGGTGCCAGGTGCAGATAGGTGAAAAGGATTTGACCTTCGCGCAGCATCTTACGTTCAGCAGCTTGCGGCTCCTTGACCTTCACGATCATCTCGGCTTCGGCAAAAATGCTCGCCGCCTCATTTTCGATCAATGCACCCGCTGCGCGGTAATCATCGTCGCTGGAACCAATGCCGGCGCCGGCATTAGTCTCGACCATAACCTTGTGCCCGTGCGCGACATATTCCGCCACAGCATCGGGGGTCATACCCACGCGGTACTCGTGGTTTTTAACTTCTTTGGGAACACCTATCAGCATCGTCGCCTCCTAGAGGGGGAGTTTGAATGAGGACAAGAACACCGTTCATTTGACTGGAGATTAGGCCGAATAGAGGAGAAATGTCCTTGCTATTTCCAGCGAAAATTACGAGACTAAAGCAAGAAAAATTACTTTTTAGAGAAAATAAGAGCAGAAAATTCGAATTTCTATGATAGACGAAACAGATCGTAGAATTCTAAGAGTTCTCCAGGATGATGGGCGCATCACCAATTCGGAACTGGCTACACGCGTGCACTTATCGGAATCTGCCTGCTTGCGGCGCGTCCGGCGACTTGAGAGTGAGGGGGTGATCAGCGGCTATGTCACCTTGATCAATCAAGCTGCAATCGGCCGACCGACCGATGTCTTTGTCGAAATAACACTGACAGACCAAAACGAGGATACGCTGGACGCCTTCGAGGCTGCGGTCCGCGAGGCGCCGGAGATTATGTTCTGCCACCTTATGTCGGGCAGTGCGGACTACCTGCTGCATGTCGTTGCAGCCGATACGGCTGGATATGAGCGTATCCACCGCACGCGGATCGCTCGCCTTCCCGGTGTCTCGCGCATAAGGTCGAGCTTCGCGCTGCGCACGGTTTCACGTAAGACCGCGATAGAGCTTGATTAGCTTACGCGCGAAGAGTTCCCCCGGTGGCCTTGGCGACTTGAGCGACGATTTTCGTACTGACCGCAGTTATTTCTTCATCCGTCAGTGTCTTGTCCGTCGGCTGAAGAGTAACAGTGATCGCGAGTGACTTCTTGCCAGGCTCGACACCTTTACCCTGATAGAGGTCGAACAGCTCAACCCCACTCACCAGCTTCTTGTCCGCACCCTTAGCCGCTCGTATCAGCTTCTCAGCCGGAACTTCGTCATCAAGCAGGAAGGCGAAGTCACGCTTAACAGGCTGGAAGGGCGAAAGAGAGAGTGCTGGGCGCAATTTCCCACCGCCCTTGGCCTTGGGCGCTGGCACCTTGGCAAGGTTGACTTCGAAGGCCAACACTGGGCCTTTGATATCGATGGCCTTTAGAACGCGCGGGTGCAGTTCACCGAAGACCGCCATGACATTAGGGCCGAGGCAAAGCGCACCGGACCGCCCTGGATGATACCAGCTTGGTGCACCGTCGGGATCAACCTGAAGGTTTTCGACCGGCGCACCAACAGCCTCAAGCGCAGCAAGGGCATCGCCCTTGGCGTCAAAGGCATCCAGGACGCGATTGCTTCCGCCCCAAAAGGCAGCAGTGGGTCGCCCGGCACGCAAGCCTGCGGCGATTTGATCCTGGCCATCCGGCGTGTCGTCGCGGTAAGCGGGACCAACCTCGAACAATGCGACGTCGCCGAAACCGCGATCGCTATTGCGTGCTGCCGCTGGCAGCAATGTCGCTAAGATCGAAGGCCGCATGACGGCAAGGTCCGTGGAAATCGGGTTGACCAGCGTTAAGGTCTTATCGCCTCCTTGGAAGAGTTTCGCGATCCCCGCAGGAACGAAGGAGAAAGTTACAGCCTCATTCACGCCGCGCCGGGCCAGCGCGCGTCTGGCAAGGGCTTCGCGACGTTGTGATAGGCTCAAGACGCCCGCTGGCAAGTCCCTGTTGCGCGGTAGCGGGGTTTGAGGAATGTCTTCGAAGCCACGAATTCGCATGACTTCCTCGACCAGGCAGGCCTCGCTTTCCACGTCCGCCCGCCAGGTTGGAACCTTGGCTGCAATGCGCTCGCCATCTTCCTCAACCGCAAAGCCAAGGTCACGGAGGATCTTTGCCTGATCACCGGCTTCCACTTCCATTCCGCCAAGGCTGGCGACCCGTTCGGGGCGAAGCGTAATTTCACGTTCGAACGCCGGAATTTCACCCCCTGAGACCACGTGAGAGGTTTCGCCACCGCAGATCTCCAAGATCAGCTTTGCGGCAATCTCCGTCCCCCAGAGGGCGGATTGCGGATCGAGGCCGCGCTCGAAGCGATAGCGTGCGTCGGAGAGAATCGAGAGCTTACGCCCCGTGGTTGCGACTCGGACCTGATCGAAAAGCGCGACCTCTAGGAAGACGTTGCTGGTTTCTGCCGAACAGCCCGAAAGCTCCCCACCCATGACACCGCCAATAGCCTCTGGTCCGTTCTCATCGGCGATGACGACCATGCTCTCATCAAGCTGATAGTTTTCGCCGTCGAGCGCCAAAAGCTCCTCACCCGCTGTCGCCATGCGCATGGTGGGATCGCCGACAACTTTATCCGCGTCGAAGACGTGCAAGGGGCGGCAGAGGTCATAGGTCACATAGTTCGTGATATCGACCAGGGCAGAAATAGGCCGAAGACCGATAGCCTTCAAACGCCGCTGCATCCAATCGGGGCTCGGTCCATTGGTCACGCCCCGGAAGTATCGCCCGGCAACGAAGGGGCAAAGATGTTGATCCCCCTCCGACAAATCGCGCCGCCAGACAATCGGGCTCTCGAAAGTTCCCTTAACCGTCTTTGTATCCAGCGGTTTCAGGGTCCCATGACCGGCGGCGGCTAGATCGCGTGCGACACCTCGGACCCCCAAGCAATCGGCGCGATCTGGTGTGATCGCGATCTCGATCACCGGGTCATCAAGGCCCATAACCTCGGCCATCGGGGCACCTAACGGGGCGCTATCATCAAGCTCGATGATGCCCTCGTGCTCGTCGGATAAGCCCATCTCACGCTCGGAAACCAACATGCCGTTGGATTCCTCACCACGAATCACGCCTGATTTCAAGATGATGCCGGTCCCTGGAATATAGGAGCCGGTCGGTGCGAAAACGCCAACCATACCGGTGCGGGCATTGGGCGCACCGCAAACGACCTGCACGACCTCGCCTCCGGTATCCACACGGCAAACACGCAAGCGATCGGCATTAGGATGGGGCGTTGCTTCCAGCACGTGCGCCACTGTAAAGGCAGCGAGATCGCGCGCTGGGTCTTCGACACTCTCAACCTCCAAGCCGAGCATGGGGAGCGCGTTGCAAATCTCTTCCAAAGACGAACTGGTTTCCAGATGGTCTTTTAGCCAAGAGAAGGTGAATTTCATAAGTGCCTCCCTCCCCCTAGAGCCCGCGGACCATGCTTGGCACGTCAAGCGGTGAGAAACCATAGTGTTTGAGCCAGCGAAGGTCTGAATCGTAAAAGGGCCGCAAATCCGGCATGCCGTATTTCAACATAGCAATACGCTCGATACCCACACCGAAAGCGTAGCCTTGATAGACCTCAGGATCGATGCCGCAGTTCGCGAGCACCTTCGGGTGCACCATGCCGCAACCAAGAATCTCCAACCAATCTGATCCGGCGCCAATCTTCAGTTGGCCGCCTTCCTTGGAACAGCCGATATCGACTTCCGCCGAAGGTTCGGTGAAGGGAAAGAAGGAGGGGCGGAAGCGAAGCGGCAAATCATCAATGCCAAAATAGGCGCGGCAGAAGGCCGTCAAGGTACCCTTCAAGTGGCCCATATGCGTTGATTTATCAATGACCAGCCCTTCGACCTGATGGAACATGGGCGAGTGGGTCGCATCATGATCGGCGCGGAAGGTCCGGCCCGGGACAATTATTCGAAATGGCGGTTCGCCTGCCTGCATGGTCCGGATTTGCACCGGTGATGTGTGGGTGCGCAGGACCTTGCGCTCACCCGTTTCGTCTTCAGGAAGATAAAAGGTATCCATCTCCTGGCGTGCAGGGTGTTCGGGCGGAATGTTGAGAGCTGTAAAGTTATGGAAGTCGTCTTCGATGTGCGGGCCTTCGGCGACTTCAAAGCCCATCTCGCCAAAGATGGCAATCAGCTCTTCAATCGTTTGGCTAACGGGATGCAGCAGGCCAATTTCATCAGGCCTTGCTGGGAGTGAGACATCCACGCGTTCGGCCTTGAGACGTTCTTCCAGTTCGGCTTCTTCAAGCTCGCCTTTACGTGCTTCAATCGCTTCAGCAACAGCGTTCTTGACTAGATTGAGTGCTTGGCCGGCGGACTTGCGCGCCTCGGGATCAAGGCCACCCAAGCCTTTCATGCGCTGGGTGATTTTGCCTTTTTTACCGAGAGCTGAGACCCGAAGGCCGTCCAATGAGGCAAGGTCGGCGGCCTCCGCTACACGTGCCACCAGATCGCTTTGGAGCTGATCTAAATCTTCCATATTTTCGCCCGGGCCGCCCGGCCCGGCCCCCGATGGTCTCTCCATCCGCCGAGCGGCGGGGCCGAAGAGTGTCCGGCCCCTTCTCGTCCCCGCGGGCTTACTTTTGGGCTGCGAGCGCCGTTTCGGCCTGTGAGGCCAGAGATTTGAAACCCTCGGGGTCGCGTGTCGCGATGTCGGAGAGCACCTTGCGGTCCAGCTCGATACCGGCACGTTTGATGCCGTTCATAAACTGGGAATAGGTCAACCCATGCATCCGTGCGCCTGCGTTAATGCGCTGAATCCAAAGGCTACGGAAGTTGCGCTTCTTGGTGCGGCGATCACGGTAAGCGTATTGCAGGCCTTTTTCGACCCGCTCGATCGCGACGGTGAAGACATTTTTGCCCCGGCCACGATAACCCTTGGCGAGCTTCAGGACCTTTTTGTGGCGGGCGCGGGCGACTACGCCCCTTTTGACTCGAGCCATTTCACGGCCTCCTTATCGAGCGTAAGGCAGAAAATTGCGCTTGATGATTTTCGCATCGGCATCACACATGATGGAGGTGCCTCGTGCTGTACGGATCATCTTCTGAGAGCGCTTACGCATGCCGTGGCGCTTATAGGCGGCGTTCATGCGAACTTTTCCGGTGGCCGTCGTCCGAAAGCGCTTCTTAGCGCCGGACTTCGTTTTCAACTTGGGCATTTTGCATCCTTCCAATCATTCAAATCGAGACGCTAATGAGCGGCTAGGCATGCCCTTTCGCCAGACCACTCGTCTTCGCAGAAGCGCGGGTTATAACGGCCAAAGCCTGGGATAGCAAGCGCGATCGCTCTTTTGCAATTGATTATTGCCGATGCGCCCAAGCTGCACGTCTGGCTTGGCGATAGCGATAAAAGACCCAAGCAGAGAGCCAGACCACCACCGATAAGTAACCGGCATCGAAGCTTATGTCATCGCGGTAACGGCAATGCCCTGGTTTCGCTTCAGTGGACGCCTTGGGATGGAAGGAGGCTTCATGTCGCCAAGAGCGTATGAATGTACCCTCTTCGCTAGTGATGATGCTCTTGGCCTTTGGGTCCAGTTTTTCGACCGTAATATTTTGGTGCCCAAACGGGAGGATGCCCAAAAGCCGCACGGTGAAAAGGTGACACTCCCCTTCGCGCCAATAAGGCTTCGCAGCGTCACCTTGTTCAATAAAAGACAAAAATGGCCAAGAAAGAATGTTTAGAAAGTGCGGATCGCACTCTGCGTGCCATGCAGTCTCGATCCCACAGGGGATTTCACGTTCGATTCGCAAGCGCATCACGACTTGCCCAAGGCCCAGGTTAAGGGTCCCGGGCTCATAAGGTAGAGTATGCCTTAAGCGCCTTCGAGTGGTGTCCAGCTCGGATCGCGGCGGCCCTGCATACGCTCCTTCTGCCAGGGGAAGTAGGATTGGACCATACCCAAATCCTTGCTGCGCGGTGCGAGATGCAGGCAAGCCTCGTGAATGAGTTCCTTATCCGGCTCAAGCGAACGGTTGTCGAATTTGCACATCTCTTCAAGCTGTTGTGCCAGGAACTTTGGCTGGAAGAATGCGAGCGGCTGCTCGAAGGTATCGGTGACCTCGCGCATGATAAACTGGCCGATCTCATCACTGTAAGTCAGCCCGATCTGCCCGAAGACCAGCTTTAGAGTTTCCAAGTACTGATCGGGCGTCGGTGCGGGCACACCAATCTTATAGGGAATTCGGCGCAGGAACGCCGGGTCCATAATATCTTCAGGCAAAAGGTTAGTGGAGAAGGTCAAGAGCACATCAAAGGGAATGACGAAGCTTTTGCCGGTATTTAAGGACAGGTAATCGACCCGCGATTCCATTGGGCCAATCCAGCGGTTGAGCAAATCTTCCGGGCGCACCAGTTGGCGGCCTAAGTCGTCGATCACGAAAATCCCACCGATTGCCTTCATATGAAGCGGGGCTTCGTAAAAGCGGGAGTGCGGATTAAATCTGAGGTCCAGCATATCGAGCGTTAGCTCGCCGCCCGAGATAACCTCAGGGCGTCTGCAGGCGACCCAGCGCCGGTCGATGTCTTCGGTTCTAAGACCATTTTCACCTTGCGCGCCGCTAATAAAATTCTGGTCGATATCCTCTACTGGTTTGTGGAGCGTCGGATCGAAAACCTTGATGATCTGTCCATCGACCTCGATGCAATAGGGAATATGAATGATGTCTTCAAAGAGACCGCCGATAATTTGAGCGATCGTCGTTTTTCCGTTACCAGCCGATCCATAGAGCAAGATAGAGCGGCTAGCATTAATGGCGGGGCCCAGCGCACGAACCATCGAATCGGAAATAACCAGGGTGGAGAGACCTTCTTTCAGGTTCTCTCTCGATACCTGTTCATCCGTCACCCTTTGACGTTCGATCTGGCGATGATAGTCCGCAAGCGAGACCGGTGCTGGCCCGATATAAAGCGATTGATCCAAGGCATTGGATGCCCAATCTCGACCGCGCCCCGTCAAGCCATAGCGGAATTCCGCGCTTAAACGAAGGCCGGCCGCGCCCAAAACCTCAACGACTCCGCGATCCTTGCCATCCTCAAGCAGTTCGTTTGCAACGGAAAGCGGCAGCTTCATTGCATGAGCAATCTGAGAGGATGTCTCCAGCCCTCTGACATAGACTGTCTTTAGGAGCAGTCTTAGGAGGGAATTCAGCTCAATTTCAGTATCAGCAACATGCTTTGGCGGCGGGCAGCGGTCATGCACGACCGTGTTACTCATCGGGGTATCCATATTCCACCTCGGTCCAGCTTAATGGCAGGTAAAAACACGCACCGCGACAACTCTACATACTGGTGATAACAACGAAGAGTTAACCTTAGGTTATGTTAACGCCGCCAAAGCGAAGTTGGAAGTGTTCTTCCAATGCTATTCACACTGGCAGGATTCGCAGAAGTTTACTCTTCCTCAAGGGCATGGCGCTGAAGAAAGAAGACTTGGCTGGCAGCAAAAAGCACCGTCATGCCCAAAATACCGAAAACCTTAAAATTAACCCAGAAATCGGTCGACTGTGTGCGCCAAACAACTTCGTTCAGGCCCGCCATGACTATGAAGAAAAAGGCGAATCTCAGCGTTAATTTCCGCCAACCCGAATCATCGAGCTTCCAAGCCGCGCCCAGTAGGGGTTTGAGTAATGGCCGCCTCATTAAAAGACCGCCTAAGAGGATCGCCGCAAAGAAAATTTGCACGATTGTGGGCTTCATCTTGATCCAGGTCTCATCTTCGAGAGCTATGGTCAAACCGCCGAAAATGGCAACGACGACGGCGGTGATGAGAGGCATATAGGGAATGCGCCGTTCCAAAATCCAAACGACGGTCAAAGAAACCGTTGTGCCACCGATCAAAGCTGCGGTCGCCGGCAAGAGCCCAAATTTGTAATAAACGACGAAGAAGAGGACGAGCGGCCCAAATTCGCTTACCGGCTTCAACCAGCCCGGCTTTTGCTGCGTCATCCGTGTTTCCTTTGTCTTTGTTCTTCCAGTGCCGATGATCGGTGCCCAGCGATCAGATCTAGGAATCGCTGTTCGCCCCTGTTCCGTTCAGGGACCAATCGTAGTTGTGATCGCCGATCTCCGATATACCTTTCAAGCGCTTCTGTAAATCCTTGTCAGCATAGCTGCGAAGGTGGCTTAGAATTCCGGCATCATCGCCGCCAAAGTCCCCCTGGAACCAAGCGTAGATACTCGATACCACGAGCTCGCCGTCGGAAAACCAGGCCGCACGCCCTGAATTTATGAATTCACTGGCCGCCGTTTCCAGCATTTCTTCGCTTTTCTTGCCGGTAAACGCTTCGAGTTGAAGATTAGGGCATCCCACAGAGGCACAGTTCACCGCATAGTGGATGCGTGGATCATCCCAAATGGGCCGCAGAATTCGGTGCTCAATGTCGTTGAGGGTGATATCCTCACCCTCGATCGTCAGCAATTTCTTGCCCCATGGCCCGCGCCCGAAAAGACCGGGCGAAATATCTATATCCTGAATAGATTCAACAGGATAGTGGTCGAGGATGACTTTTACCGTCACCGCATTATAGAGATTGATCCAATAGGCCAGCTGTTCAGATTGGTTATAGCGAGAAATAGGCACGCTTTGCAGGCCCAATATGTAGCGATCTAAGTGCGCTTTATCCTCTTCCGCCACCCGGTGGTAGTCGAAGCGATTGAGGCCTGGTTCATCGTCGGAGAGGTAGCGCTTGAGAATTTCATCCCATGCACTGTGGTCGATCCTTGCTTCGGAGAACGCATCGTTTGCCGTCCACTTCATCCAAATCTGCTTTGTTGGCGCGAAGAGTGCTTCGAAGGAGGCAATTCCTCCTATTGAAAATGCAAGCAGGAGCAAAATAGGGACCCGAACCAACGATCTCACAAGCATAAACCTCTCCGAAGCGAATGATGCCGCCTTAGTTTATCTCAAATGGGTCATGAGGATAAGACACTACCTAGCATGACCCTGAAAAGGATTTCTCTCATATTGTATCGCTAATTGTTAAAAAGAAGGGGAAGTTAGTTCCGTCGCCGCGCATAGGCCTTTAATTTTTCGCTATAAGTCACGCTCGAATGGTCATCGGCTGCAGCTTTACCCCAGGTCGCAATCCATCGGCGAAACAGCCACCAAACGCGGTAAGGAAGCGCCGGATTGGAAAGGAGGGCAAGTCCCTCATAGGGTATGCCTTTCGCATCCGCCTGATCAGCCACATGGTTGAGGTAGCGCATATCGCCGTAGTGGACGTACCCGCGGTACCTCGTTAGCAGCTGGACCACGAATTCAGTTGGCAGGGGGAGCCATCTAATGGCGGCAATCGCAACATCAACGCCCCAGGCCGGTGGCACCCGTGGGACGATGTCAGCGGCATTCACAATCCGGTAGATGGGTGTTTTGATGCTGTCTGCAAAATGCGCATTGCCGACCC
>CAXMNO010000279.1:0-6773 GCA_964194655.1 uncultured Acidimicrobiia bacterium | reverse complement strand
GGTCCATTAGCCCACGCTTCAATTCGCTCATTGAACAACGGGGCTTCATCCCAAACCAAAGACCAAGCTTGGGCGTAATAGACTAGCTTTTGTAGTTTCATTGCAGTGACTTCGCCCTGTTTATTCAGGATGTAAGCCGCTACATCAAAAACATTTGCCATTGAGACTGTCCCATTAACTTACCCAAAAATCCTACCATGAGTAGGTAAAGTTAGTTTTCCCTTAATCTCCAAGTTTAGTCGCATACAGGACAAAACGCGAAAATTCAAAGAAAAATTAGTAATGAGTCCAAAATAGACATTTTATGTGATCCTACTCTAGGTAGGCATTCAACTATTCCTGAAATTGTGTGTATTTCAGCAAATCCAAGCTTTTTTTTGATGATTTTTTCATATTTTCCACCCCTCACCGGAAATCCCTCGAATTCGGCATCTGTGGCAGGTCGCGGGGATGTTGGCGGAGCGGTCGCCAGTCTTGAGGAGCGGGTCTCGCGGGGTGTTTGACTTCGTCGTCGTGCGCTAGGACGGGGTCCAGTTTGGGGCGGCTGGGGGTGGTGAGTTCGCTCAGGCGCTCGGTCATATCAATCAACTTATCCGCTACGATGTGGATCACGATCCCTTCCTTTTGGATCTTGCCTTCAACGGCCAGCAGGCGGGCGCGAAGGAGGGTGGCGCGGTTTTCCTCGAAACAGTTGTGCCAGATGACGGCATTCGCGATGCCGGTTTCATCCTCCAGCGTTACGAAGATCACGCCCTTGGCGCTGCCCGGGCGTTGACGCACGAGGACGAGACCCGCCACCGTAACGCGCTTTTTGTCGGGAAGGTCGGAAAGAAGGGTCGCGGGGATGATGCCCTCTGCCGCCAAGCCTTTACGCAGGAAACTCACCGGATGGGCCTTTAGGGATAGGCGAAGGCTCGCATAATCCTCGATCACCTGCTCGCCGAGCGAGAGGTCGGGAAGTTCGACGGCGGGCTCCTCGCCCCTCTCCTCCTCCCCCATCGCGGCGAAGAGGGGGAGTGGCTGGTCCCGTGGCAAGCCTTTGATCGCCCAAAGGGCTTCGCGCCGGGAAAGGCCCATACCGGCAAAAGCGTCCGCGCGGGCCAGCACCTCAAGCGAGCGGACCTGCATGCCGGAACGCCGGTAAAGCACCAAGGGATCGGGATAGCCATTGCCTCGCTTTTCGGTCAAAAGGGCGGCGGCAGCCTCGGAAAAGCCTTTTGCTTGGCGAAAACCGAGGCGGAGCGCGAGCTTACCCTCCGCCCCCGGCTCCAACGTGCAGTCCCAGAAACTGGCATTGATATCGACCGGGCGCACCTCCACCCCATGTTCGCGCGCATCGCGGACGATTTGGGCGGGGGCGTAGAAGCCCATGGGCTGGCTGTTCAACAAGGCACAAGCGAAGCAGGCTGGATAGCGGCACTTCATCCAGGCCGAGACATAGACCAAAAGCGCAAAGCTGGCCGCGTGACTTTCGGGAAAGCCGTAGGAGCCAAAACCCTCGATCTGCTTAAAGCAGCGCTCGGCAAAGTCCTGGTCATAATCGCGCGCGACCATGCCCTGGATCATCTTGTCGCGGAACTTTTCGATGCTGCCGCTGCGCTTAAAGGTCGCCATGGCGCGGCGCAGTTCATCGGCTTCAGCGGGCGTAAAGCCCGCGGCGACGATGGCGATCTGCATGGCCTGTTCTTGAAAAAGCGGCACGCCCAAGGTTTTGCCCAGGACCCGTTCGAGCGCTTTGGAGGGGAAGTACACTTCCTCCTCCCCATTGCGGCGGCGCAGATAGGGGTGGACCATATCGCCCTGAATTGGACCGGGGCGGACAATCGCAACCTCGATCACCAAATCATAGAAGGAGCGCGGCTTTAGGCGCGGCAGCATGGTCATCTGCGCCCGGCTTTCGACCTGGAAGACACCAAGGGAATCAGCGCGGCACAGCATGTCATAAACCGCCTCGTCACGCGGCGGGACGCTCGCCAAGCTATAGTCCTTGGCGTAGTGGCGGCGCAGCAGCTCGAAACCCTTCTTCAAGCAGCTCAACATGCCGAGCGCGAGCACATCCACCTTCAAGATGCCAAGTGCATCCAGATCGTCCTTGTCCCACTCGATCACGCTGCGGTTTTCCATGGCCGCGTTTTCAATCGGCACCAGCTCGCTCAAGGGCTGTTCGGTCATCACGAAGCCCCCGACATGCTGGGAGAGATGGCGGGGAAAGCCAATCAGCTCGCGCGTGAGAGCAATGGTCCGGGCCAGGCGCCGTTCCGTGGGGTCAAGGCCAAGCTCGCTTGCGATGTGATCTTCAACGCCATCGCTGCTCCACCCCCAAACGGCACCGGCCAGCGCCTGCACGGTATCGATGGAAAGCCCCATGGCCTTGCCCGCATCGCGAATGGCACCGCGCCCGCGATAGCAGATAACCGTTGCCGTGAGGGCTGCATGATCGCGGCCATATTTCTCATAGATGTACTGAATGACCTCCTCGCGCCGTTCATGTTCGAAATCGACGTCGATATCCGGCGGCTCGTCTCTCGCAGCGGAGACAAAACGTTCAAAAAGCAGATCCATGCGCGCGGGATCGATGGCTGTGATGCCCAGACAATAGCAAACCGCCGAGTTGGCCGCAGAACCCCGCCCCTGGCACAAGATGCCCTGGCCACGCGCAAAGCGCACAATATCCTCAACGGAGAGGAAATAGGGCGCATAGCCGAGTTCCGCGATCAAGGTCAGCTCGTGCTCGACGGCGGCGCGAACCTTTTCCGGCAGGCCGCGGGGGTAGCGCAAAGCTGCCCCCTCCCAACTCAAGCGCTCCAGCAAGTCCTGCGGCGCCTCGCCATCGCGGCCCGCTTCGTTGGGATAGCGATAGCTGAGGTCATCGAGGGAGAAGTTGCAGCTTTCGGCCAGGCGAATGCTTTCCGTCAAAGCCTCGGGCCTATCGCGGAAAAGGTGGGCCATAACGTCGGGGGCTTTCAGGTGTGCCTCCCCATTCGCGGCCAACAGAAAGCCTGCCTCGTCGATGATGACCCCTTCGCGGATACAGGTCAGAAGGTCGAGCAAGGGCTTGCGGCCCGCATGGTGCATGCGCACCCCGCCAAGCGCCAAAAGCGGCACGCGCGCGTCATCGGCGAAGGTTGCGATGGCCGAAAGACGCCTTCGATCCTCCCCCTCATAAAGCGCCCGCGCGCCAAGCCACAGGCGATCCGGTGCGGCTTCCTTGAAGGCGACGACCGCTTCTTTTAAGGCTGGGGTGACGGGCGGGCTCTCCGTTCCCTCCGACGGCAAAAGCACGAAGTTCTGTCCCTCGCCGTGGGCCAGGATATCTTCCAGGAAAAGCTCGCAATCCCCCTTCACCGTGCGCCGCTTGCCGAGCGTCAAGAGCCGGCTGAGCCGCCCATAGCCCGCCCGGTCACGCGGATAGCAGAGAAGTTCCGGACCATCACGCGGCACCAAACGAACCCCGACCAGCAGACGAAGCCCTGCTGCCTTGGCGGCTGTATGAAAGCGCACCACGCCTGCCAAGGAATTACGGTCGGCAACGCCAAGCGCACCATAACCCAAGGCAGCAGCAGCCGTCACAAACTCATCAGGGTGAGAGGCGCCCCGCAAAAAAGAATAGTTACTGGTCACCTCCAGCTCGATATAGCTTTGCGGAGTAGTGGCGCCCGCCCCAACCATCACGCAAAGAGCCCCTGCAAATACCAACGGCCAGCCGCGCGGTAGATCCAGTAGCGTCGCCCGTTTCGATCCTCGATACGGAAATAATCGCGTGGCGGTGCCTCCCCTTCCTCCGGGTCGCGCGACCACCATTCGGGGGTGATACGTTCCGGCCCCTCGGCCCGGGCAACGTGGTGCAGCAGGCGGCGCCAACGGAACTTCACCGGCGGATGATCGGGGAGAAGTGCCATCGCCTCTATCGTCTCCGGCCTTGGCAAAAGCCGAAGAGGTCGCGCCGCACCCAAGCGCCCGGATGTGGGGGCACCCTTATCTCTACGCTCCTTAGTGCTTTGGCGTAGAAGAGGGCGATGGCGTGCGGCGCGTTCGGGGATATGGCTTTCCACAGGTAATAGGCGGGTCACAGCCTCTGCGCCTAAGCGCGCGGCCAGGCGGTCGGCGAGGCCTGAGGGGAAAACGGTCGCGCTTTTCTCATGCCCCCCTGGGTCCGGCGACAAGGCAACACCAAGCCTCAATTGCTCGGCGGCCAGAGGTTCGCTGATGAGGGCGGAAAGGGAGACGACCTCAACCCCAAAACCAGGATCGAGACTGGGTAAGGCATCGCGGAAAAGCCGGGCGAGATCATCTGGATCGCGGCTGGGCTTACTGGTCCCGCGTGCGAGCTGCAAAACCCGGCCATCAAGGCGCGCGCAGCTAAAGAGCAAACGTCGTGCACCCAGTCCCTCTTTCTCCAAAAGGCGACAAAGCGGTGGCAAAAGCGCTTCCAGAACAGCATTCAAGCTCTCAGCCGTCGCCAAAGGCTCTGCAAAGCGCTGGAAAACCCGGTGGGGCGAGATGGGATCGAGGGGAGAGATGGGCTCATCCTCCTCCCCCAAAGCCTGGGTGAGACGACGCAGCAACCCCTTGCCAAAGCGCGGGGCGAGCGTGGCGCGCGGCAAGCGCAAAAGATCGCCGATGCGATCCAGGCCAAGGCGCGCTGCAAATTCCACTTCAGCCGGGGAGAGACGCAGCGCCATAGGCGGCAAGTCAGCGAGAGCCGCCACCTCCCCACCAGGGGAAAGCCGCGTCCAAGGCGAAGCGCTGCTAGAAGAAAAGCGCGCCAAGGCCCAAGCAGCCCCGGGGGTCCCTGCAAGACCTGCACGAGCGGTAAAGCCGAGCCCTCGCAACCGTTCCAGCAAGGCTCGCAAGAGGGCTGCCTCGTCGTCGGCCTCGCCCTCTCGTTCTGAGAACAGGTGGGCACAGCCCGTGACGTCGAGCATGAGACCGCCCGCACCACCTGGCCCAGCGCCTTGCCCTTCAGCCGTTGAGCAAGGGGCGGCCCAGGGCGTCACGAAAAGCCCGCACCAACGCGCGAGGCGCCGAAGGGCTGCGGCATCGGCATCGCGGTCCCATTCTGCTGTTGCGAGCGTGGGGAGAATGGCTCTCGCATCGGCCAGGGGCATGCCAGGACTAAGACCAGCGGCTATAGCCTTTTCATCCAGCGCCCCCAAAATCAGCCGCCCGTTTTCTAGGGAAAGAAGTACGAGAGGTGCTTCCTCGCCTGGGTGGGCGGCTGGACGATTAGCCGACCGCTTGAAACGTTCGCTCGCAAAGCGTGGGAGCCAGAGCGAGAGGATCCGCCGTTCTTGGACCGTGTTGGCATTCGCCATATGCCTTTCTCCCTTCCCCCGTCTCTGCATTGATGAGCCAGCTTTTAGGCGTGCTACCCCGGCAGCGAAGAAGATCGATCTGCCACAAGGCGGCGCTGCTGGGTGCGTGTTTTCCTGGATCTTTTGGGCCTGGATCTTGAGAGGCAATATCGTTCGCCAATCCGTTAGAGCTTTCGGCACTGATCCGCCAGCGCGTGCGGGCGGATGACGCCTCGCGCCCATCGCGGCAGGAGGCCAATCCGCGCCGGAGCATAAAGGCCGTCACGCCATGGCGTGCCGCTGCGAGTTGCAGGCGCCGTCCAGCCCTAGCGGAAGGAGCCTCCACCTCCCCCACCACGCAAGCCAAGGTCGGCTCGGCCAGCCCTTCTTCCATCGCCCAAAGCCGTTCTTCCTCGCGCCATGCACGGGCAAAGAGAAAACGCCCCGGATCCAAGCCCAGGGCCGCCAAGCCTGGGCCATAGAGGTCATGGCGCCCTGAAATCCAGAGCACCGCGCCTGAACGGCCCTCCAAAATCCTTTTGACGATCATCAAGCAAAAGGCAGTTGCTGGGCCATCATCCCATTCCCCACGCGCGCCTTCGATTTCATGCAAGGCGCCCAACGGCAAGCCACCGCCGGGCAAATGCCTATCGAGAGGGGGGAGACCCAAGGGGAGAAGCGAAGATGCGGCCGGTTCATCCCTACGTTCCAGCCGCTGGACCGCGGCACGCAAGCTCGCCAAGCGTGCTGCACGTGCCTTTTCTTGAGGCGTGACTGCTGGAGGCAAGGAAAAAACGCCCGATTCGTTCTGTTTCAAGTGGAAAGAGACCATAATTATCTACCTTATAGACCCCGTATGTTCACTATATGTTCTTATTATTAAACGTACGAGTCAAGCCCTTTGAGTCAAGAAGCGAAAGGCAGGCAGCAGTGGGGCAATTAATAGAAACTCAACAAGCGGCGCCTATAACATTCATATCAAAGAATAAAACTTAAAGTGCTGTTCGGAAAAAACCATGCTCAGTAGCAGAATCGCGCTCAGTCTCTTTGCTCTCGCTTTTGCCATGCTCATCACGCTCGCCTGGAGTTCGGGAAAGCTGGATCAGGGGTTTCTTTATTATCACGGCTATACGGCACCGCTCTTTTATGTGTCTGCTTTTATATGTCTCATTTGCTTCGTCTTTTGGGTTATGACCTTCTTTCGATCGAGCGGCGTGGATTACATGTTCTCCAGCCGGATTTTGTTGACGATTTTTTCTTCTCTTTTTGGGGTTTTTATTGCCCATGTCATAATGGATCTCGATTGGATAACGCCAATCAATCTGAAACTGATGCCGAATTGGCAGATTGCCCTTTACGCCATCTCGACGACCTTACTCGCACTCCTCTGGCTTGCGGTTTATTTCAAGGTTCCAAACCCGCGCAATAAATTTACGACCCAGCGCGACCTCTAGAAACGAGCCGCGCTCCCAAAAATCA
>CAXMNO010000278.1:0-4417 GCA_964194655.1 uncultured Acidimicrobiia bacterium | reverse complement strand
AATGAGGAATAAGACGGAGTGAACCGGATTGCGTGAAGAGATCACCATCGCGCCCGATGCAACCGCGATAAAGGCGAAAAGATAAAAGGCAAGCGCTTGGATAATCATGCCCCCCTCTCCTTTCCACCTGGTTCCACTTGCAGTTCGCTCATTCTTTTTTGCCTACTATCCATCTGCATAAAACGCTGCCCCATACGTTAACTACCGATAGGGCGCGTCTTGAATGATATTCTTCTGAATTTCGTATTCCCAGCGATCACCGTTGGAAAGCAGCTTTTCTTTGTTGTAGAAAAGCTCTTCGCGGGTCTCTGCTGCGAACTCGAAATTCGGGCCTTCGACTATCGCATCCACCGGGCATGCTTCCTGACAAAAGCCGCAGTAGATGCATTTGGTCATGTCGATGTCATAGCGGGTGGTCCGCCGACTGCCATCCTCACGCGGCTCCGCCTCAATTGTGATTGCTTGAGCCGGGCAAATCGCCTCGCAAAGCTTACAAGCAATGCAACGCTCTTCCCCATTGGGATAGCGGCGAAGCGCGTGCTCTCCTCTAAAGCGGGGGCTTAGCGGCCCCTTTTCAAAAGGATAATTCAGCGTCACTTTCGGGCGGAACATATACCGAAGCGTCAAGGACATGCCCCAAAGCAATTCCTTTAGAATGAGGGCTTTGATGCCGCGTTCCAAGAAGCTCATTGATCTAACCCCTTAACTCGGCAGGAAGCCGCCATAGACCGCAACCCCGGCGACCAACACGACCCAAAAAAGCGAGAATGGCAGAAATACCTTCCAACCCAAACGCATCAATTGGTCATAGCGGTACCGTGGGAAGGTCGCGCGGACCCACAGGAAACAGAAAAGCACGAAGGATATTTTCAGCGCCAGCCAAATTGGCCCTGGAATAAAATCCAAGAACGGGAACGGTGCCAACCAGCCACCCATAAAGAGGATGGCGGTCATCGCACTCAGCAAGATCATGTTCGCGTATTCACCAAGGAAGAAGAGCGCGAACGTCATCGCCGAATATTCGGAAAAGAAACCGGCGACGAGTTCCGATTCACCCTCCGGCAAGTCGAAGGGTGTACGGTTTGTCTCCGCCAAAATAGAGACGAAGAAAATAATGAACATGGGGAACATCGGCCACATGAACCAATTGAATATTCCCCAGTCGCCGTCTTGTGCCTTTACGATATCGGAAAGGTTCAAAGACCCCACGAGTATCAGGACCGTGATGATCACAAACCCCATCGAAATCTCGTAAGACACCATTTGGGCAGCGGACCGCAGCGCGCCCAGGAACGGATACTTCGAATTGGAAGCCCAACCCGACATGATCACACCGTAAACACCTAGCGAGGAAATGGCGAAAAGGTAGAGAATTCCAACGTTTATATTTGAAATGACCAAGCCGTCGCCAAAGGGGATCACCGCCCAGCCGATCATCGCCAAGATGAAAGTCAGCATCGGCGCCAAAATGAAGACTACCTTGTTCGCACCAGATGGGAGGATCGTCTCCTTAAAGAGCAACTTGACTGCATCAGCAATCGGCTGGAGCAAACCGAAAGGCCCCACCACATTGGGTCCCTTTCGCAGCTGCATTGCCGCAATAACCTTGCGCTCGGCATAAGTCAGATAGGCGACCGAGAGCAAAATCGGCACCAATACCACCAGGATTTTTGCGAGTATCCAAGCCCCAGGGATAACGTAGCCGTTGACGAAGGGCGTATCGAGAAACTCAGGCATCGGTCCCCGTTACCTCCCCCGTCTGGTTCGAGAAGACTTCGCTGCACTCGGCCATTGTTGCAGAAGCCCTGCTGATTGGATCGGTCATATAGAAATTCCGAACAGCACTTCTAAACGGCGCATCTAGAATTTCGCCCTCATCGCCAAATTCACCCCATTCGGCCGGTCTCACCCGATCAATCGCCGCGAGATCCGGGAAGGCCTCAATAACGGCACCGCGCACTTCGCCCAAGTTATCGAACGGCAGCTGTTGGCCCAACAGCCCGGAAAGGGCCCGGACTATGGTCCAGTCTTCGCGCGCGTCCCCCGGTGGAAAGGCCGCAAGGCGCCCTAGTTGCACGCGGCCTTCCATATTGACGTAGGTCCCGTTCTTCTCCGTATAAGCAGCACCTGGCAAAATCACGTCGGCCCTGTGGGCGCCCGCATCGCCGTGGTGGCCCTGATAGATGACGAAGGCAGAGCCAAGCCGCGCCATATCGATTTCATCGGCACCCAGGAGGTAAACGGCTTCAATTTCCCCACTCGACGCGCCATTCAAAACCCCTTCGAGATCTCTACCACCCTCACCAGGCACGAATCCGACCTCCAAGCCACCGACGCGTGCGGCTGCGGTATGCAGGAGATTGAAGCCATTCCAACCCTCTTGGATAGCACCAACGTCTTCGGCGAGCTTGCGGCAGGCGCCAAGAACCGCGCTGCCATCATTTCGCCTCAGCGCACCCGTTCCAACGATGATCATCGGTCGTTCAGCTTGCTTCAGGGTTTCATAAAAAGGATGAGAACCTGCGGCTAAGTCCTTGAGAGATTGCGCACCAGCACCAATATATTCGACCGGATATGTGAGGTCTGCTTGCTCGCCAATAAGGCCGACTTTTAACCCTTTTGCCAAGAAGGCCTTGCGTAGCCGTGTATTGATAAGCGGGGCTTCCTTTCGGACATTTGAGCCCACGATCAAAACAGCATCGGCCTTTTCAGCACCGGCAATTGTCGAATTGAAAAGATAGCCCGCGCGGCACGATGGATCGATCTTGGCCCCATCCTGGCGGCAATCCAAATTCTTGGAGCCCAAATTTGCCATCAACCCTTTAAGGGCAAACATGGATTCTAGATCACAAAGATCACCGGCGACGGCCGCGATTTTCTCACCTGATAATCCTGAAAGCTTGGTAGAGATAGCTTGGAAAGCTTCCTCCCAAGAGGCTGCCTTTAGTTTCCCATCGTCCCCGCGCACATAAGGACGATCCAACCGCTGGCGCGCCAAACCATCGCAGGCGTAGCGCGTCTTATCGTGGATCCACTCCTCATTCACGTCCTCATGTAAGCAAGGGAGGACGCGCATAACTTCGCGTCCACGCGTATCGATGCGAATGGAAGACCCCATGGCATCCAAAACATCGACACTGTAGGTCTTGCGAAGCTCCCACGGTCTAGCGGCGAAGGCATAGGGCCTCGAGGTCAAGGCACCAACCGGGCAAACGTCGACGAGATTTCCCGAAAGCTCAGAATCAACGGCTTTTTCAAGCGTTGTAATCTCAGCGTGCTCGCCCCGGTTTACCAAGCCGATCTCTTCCACACCGGCAATCTCAGTCGCGAAGCGAACACATCGCGTGCACTGAATGCAGCGGGTCATGATCGTCTTGATCAAGGGACCCATATACTTTTCTTTGACCGCGCGTTTATTTTCCGCATAGCGGCTGCGGTCATAGCCAAAAGCAACGGCCTGATCTTGAAGATCACACTCACCGCCCTGGTCACAGATGGGGCAATCCAATGGGTGATTGATCAAGAGGAATTCCATCACCCCTTGCCGGGCCTTTTGAACTTTTGGTGTGTCGGTGGAGATCACCATCCCCTCACCCACAGGCATTGCGCATGACGCTATCGGCTTAGGCGCGCGCTCCATCTCCACAAGGCACATGCGGCAGTTACCTGCCACGGAAAGCCGCTCGTGATAGCAAAACCGTGGAATTTCGGCGCCCGCCATCTCACAGGCCTGGAGGACGGTAATCCCATCAGGTACTTCGATTTCTTTACCGTTGACTGTCAGCTTCGGCATGAAGATCTCCTATTCCGCCGCCTGCTGTTTTTTCTTGTAGTCCATGATCCGCTGTTCCACGACAGGGCGGAAATGGCGCATCAAGCCTTGAATAGGCCAAGCCGCCGCATCGCCAAGTGCGCAGATGGTATGGCCCTCCACCTGATAGGTAACGTCCAGGAGCATATCGATTTCCTCGATTTCCGCGCGCCCTTCAACAAGGCGCGTCATCACCCGGTGCATCCACCCCGTTCCTTCACGGCACGGCGTGCACTGCCCGCAGCTTTCATGCATATAGAAGTGAGAAAGCCGCTGAATGGCCGCGATGATGTCTGTTTGCTTGTTCATCACGATCACCGCCGCCGTACCCAGGCCAGATTTCACTTCACGCAGCGAATCGAAATCCATCAAGACGGTATCGCAAGTAGATTTTGGTAGGCACGGCACCGACGACCCGCCTGGAATGATAGCCAGAAGGTTATTCCAGCCCCCAACAACGCCACCGGCATGCCTTTCGATGAGCTCCTTCAAAGGAATGCCCATCTCTTCTTCGACATTGCAGGGAGTTTCCACGTGACCTGAAATGGAAAAGATTTTCGTGCCCGTATTATTCGGCCGCCCGAGAGCCGTCCACCAATCAACACC
>CAXMNO010000277.1:0-3973 GCA_964194655.1 uncultured Acidimicrobiia bacterium | reverse complement strand
CTCTAACGCATGCTCATGCCAAAGGGAGTGCTGCTCGCCCTTGCATCCATCCTCCAAACCCCTGCCGGAAAAGGGATCATACCGGGTGCCAAGATAGATTACTTCGAAATGAAGGTGTGGATAGTTGCTTTGTCCCGAAAGACCGACTTGAGCCAAAACCGCACCACGCGGCACGTCTTCGCCGACGCGCACACGCAGGCTTCCTTGCCTGAGGTGGTTATAGCGTGTTTGCCAGCCGCCGCCGTGATCAATGACGATCGCATTGCCATTAATCGTCCGAGGATCTCCTTCAACCGTTTCCGAGGAAGCATCATCAGGCGCGCTGTCGCGCTCAAGGACCACGCGTCCGCTTGCGGCTGATAATACTGCAATGCCAGACCGCAGGTCGCTATGACTCCGCAAACGAAAATCAGTGCCAGTGTGTCCGTCGTAGCTATCCGGACCGCAAAGATAGTCCTCCACGTCCGCCCCCGCGCCAAGATCAGGGTGGAATTGGACCATGCAAGGCAAGCCCGTTCCACAGACAAGCGGCAAGCTAAATCCCTTGCCAGGAATATCAGCTACTGCATCCAGCATTTCATCGGAGAGGCCAGTTTCAGGAGGATTAGTTTGAGCCTGGACGGCAGGTGGGCCCCAAAGGTAAATCGTCACCAAAAATGCCGTTGCTATTAAAGCTCCCAGGCGAAATCCGCTCCCTTGAGATACCCAGGAGCATCTCGCAAAAGATAAGCTATTCAGCTGCCTCTTTGTTTTCGACTTCAAGGATCTCCACTCTGTCGCCGTTCACCCTTAAAGCTAACTCTCCACGTCGCAATTTTTGCGCGTCGGTACCGAATAACTCTTTACGCCATCCCGCCATGGCTGCAACATTTTCTTTCTGACCCATGGCAATTCGTTCCAGATCAGCAACCCCAGCCACCAGTTTAGGCGCAACCTCCGCTTCTGCACACTTCATTTTAAGCAATATTTTTAGGAGGTCTACCAGGGGCGCGAGCTCTGAGGGTAAATTCTCACGCTCAACCGGTCGTGGCTGCTGTTCGCGCGGCTTTTCCAGACCTCTTTGAACGGCACTCAGCAGCTCTTTTCCTTGTCGACCTTCGGCTACTTGTGATTGCAATCCGCGGGTGCGTGCCAACGCTTTGCTATCGGCTGGCCGTTGGGTTGCGATATCGAACAGTTGCTCATCGCGAATAACGCGATTGCGCGGAACATCGCGCCGTTGAGCTTCGCGCTCGCGCCATTCTGCCAATTCCCGCAAGACGGAGAGATAGCGACCATCGTTTGAGCGTGTTTTCAATCGCCGCCAAGCATTTTCAGGGTCGAGACGGTAGGTTTCCGGCGAGGTTAGAACCGCCATTTCCTCGTCTAGCCAGCTTGTGCGGTCGCTCTTCTTGATTTGGCGCGCAAGATCTTCATGGATCCGACGAAGGTGGGTGACATCATCCAGTGCATAGTTGATCTGCTTTTCGCTTAACGGCCGGTGGGACCAGTCGGTAAAGCGTTGGCCTTTATCGATGTGTTCCCCGGTCAAGCGTTTAACCAGTGTGTCATAGCCTACAGAATCGCCAAAGCCGCAGACCATCGCCGCAATTTGGGTATCGACGATGGGGTGGGGCAAGCGGCCGAAGGCGTGAAAGAAAATTTCCAGGTCTTGGCGTGCGGAATGAAAGACCTTAAGGACGCGCTCGTCATCGAAAAGCTCGGATAAGGGTGTAAGATCGATCCCGCTTGCGAGAGGATCGACGGCGGCCAGTTCGTCAGGGCCTGCGAGTTGGACCAAGCAGAGCTTGGGCCAATAAGTTTTATCGCGCAGGAACTCCGTATCCACGGTAACGAAATCCGCCTCGCGCAGGCGATAGCAGATATTTTTCAATGACTTCGAATCGGAAATGATCAACATCCGTCGAGCTATAGTCCCTCCAAGCACGCTTGGAAAGGGTCAGGAAAAAGCTTGCGGGCTTGACAAATGGGTGCGCAGCGGGCCATTTCAGCGCCGTCTGGATCCGGGCTGTCCCACTCATTTGATTTAGGGCTAATTTCATGCATCCCTATCGCACGCATAACTGTGGCGAGCTGCGTCTTACCCATAGCGGCGAACGGGTTCGGCTTTCGGGCTGGATCCATCGTAAACGCGACCATGGCCAACTTCTCTTCATCGATTTGCGCGACACATTCGGTTTGACCCAGTGTGTGATTGATGTCTCCAGCCCGCTTTTCGAAATTCTTGAAAATGCGCGGGTGGAAAGTGTGATTACGGTGACGGGACCCGTAGTGAACCGTGCGGATGAGACGATCAACTCGAATTTGCCAACGGGCGAGATCGAGATTGGCGTCGAGGAAGCCATCGTACAGGCGCGTGCAGACGTCCTCCCTCTCCAGGTCAACGCGGAAGAAGACGCGGGCGAGGAGTTCCGCCTGCGGTATCGCTACCTTGATCTGCGGCGCGAAAAGATGCAAAGGCGAATTCGCTTGCGCGGGGCCGTCATCAACTCGATCCGGCGGCGTATGATTGAGCAAAATTTCACCGAGTTTCAAACGCCGATCTTGACGGCCAGCAGCCCTGAAGGCGCGCGCGACTATCTAGTTCCCAGCCGCCTGCATCCAGGCAAGTTCTATGCGCTGCCCCAAGCACCTCAGATGTTCAAGCAGCTCTTGATGGTTGCTGGCTTCGATCGCTATTTCCAGATTGCCCCGTGCTTTCGTGATGAAGATAGCCGCGCCGACCGGTCGCCGGGGGAATTCTATCAGCTCGATTTCGAGATGAGCTTCGTTACACAAGAAGATGTTTTTGCGGCGATCGAGCCAGTACTCGCTGGTCTTTTTGAAGAGTTTGCCGACGGTCGAAAAGTTTCGCCCGCACCTTTTGTGAAAATTCCTTTCAGCGACGCAATGCTGAAGTACGGCTCCGATAAACCAGACCTGCGCAATCCGATCATCATCACCGATGTGAGTGAAATTTTCCGGGGTTCAGGCTTCGGTCTTTTCGCACGCGCGGTCGAGGGCGGCTCAGTCGTGCGCGCCATTCCGGCGCCAGGTGCGGGTGATCGCCCGCGCAGCTTCTTTGATAAGCTGAACGATTGGGCACGCACCGAAGGGGCCGGCGGCCTTGGCTATATTATCTTCTCACCAGATGGGGAAGCAAAAGGGCCAATTGCCAAAAATTTGGATGCCGAGCGTGTCGCGCAAATTAAGGAAGCCGCTGGCCTTGCGGATGGGGATGCGGTTTTCTTCGCTTGTGACAAAGTTAAAGGGGCCGAGAAGTTCGCTGGTAGTGTTCGTAATCGCCTAGGCCAGGAGCTGGATATCCTAGAGAAAGACGCTTTCCGCTTTTGCTGGATCGTTGACTTCCCCATGTATGAGCTGGACGAGGAGACCGGTAAGGTCGAATTTTCTCATAATCCATTCTCCATGCCACAAGGCGGCCTGGAAGCATTGGAGAAAGAAGACCCGCTTTCGATCAAGGCTTACCAATACGATATCGTCTGCAATGGCGTTGAACTTTCGTCCGGTGCGATCCGAAACCATCTGCCAGAGGTCATGTATAAGGCCTTCAAGATTGCAGGCTATCCCCCTGAAGAGGTCGAGGCCCGTTTTGGCGGAATGCTGAACGCATTGAAGTTTGGCGCGCCGCCGCACGGAGGCTCCGCGCCAGGCATCGACCGGATCGTCATGCTCATAGCGGATGAACCGAATATTCGCGAGGTGATCGCCTTCCCGATGAATCAACGCGCGGAAGATCTGATGATGCAGGCGCCCGCCGAAGTGCCGGATGAGCGGTTGCGCGAGCTACATCTAAAGCTGAATCTTCCAATCGAGTAATGGCGGTAGTTTACTTTTGAGGCCATTTGGGGGCCGGGTCTTTAAAGAGCTGTCCGATATCCATCAACTTTTCAGCTTGACCCGCAGGCTCCCGGACGATGTTTCGGGATTCTGTGGTCTTTTTCGTTTAATTCAATAGGTTAGTTAATATTTC
>CAXMNO010000276.1:0-2872 GCA_964194655.1 uncultured Acidimicrobiia bacterium | reverse complement strand
CGTCCTTGCCACCTGGCCAAACTACCACGACGTGGCGAATTTTGAAGCTTTCACGGAATTGACCGGGGCCCTTGTTCAGGTCAATGTCTTTGGTTCCAATGAAGAAATGCTCGCCAAGCTGCAGGCCGGCGGCAGCAGCTGGGACGTCTTTGTGCCGACCAATTACACGATCACGACCTATGTCGGCGAAGACCTTATCGAGCCTCTCGATCTGGGCAAGATCCCGAACTACGAAGCAAGCGCTTTCGAGGCGCGTTTTTCCGACGCAGGCACGGTCGATGGGTCCGTGTACGCGGTTCCGAAAGATTGGGGAACCACGGGATTTGTCATGAACACGAGCCACAACGATGGCAAAGCGCTGACATCATGGAAGGAGTTTTGGGATATCACCAAGACGACCTTCTCCGGACGAACAATGGTCCATGACTACCAGCTGACGACCATCGGCAATGCGCTCAAATACTTTGGCCATTCCTTTAATTCCGTAGACCCCAATGAGTTAGCGGATGCCGAAAGGCTGCTATTGGAAGTTAAGCCGCACCTCTATGCCATTTCCAGCGACTACCAGCCGCCGCTTCGCAATGGCGATGCCTGGATGTCGATGTGCTGGACGGGTGATGGCAAGCAGCTGAACAGCGACATGCCGGAGATGGCATACATTCTGGGCAAGGAAGGTGGCGAAATCTGGAGCGATTATTACGCCATGCCCAAGGGCGCACCTCATCGTGAGGCAGGCTACGCTTTGATTAATTTCTTGCTGGATCCAGCCGTCAACGCGAAAGAAGTTCTGGCCCACGGCTATCCCTCCGCAGACAGCCGGACCAACAAGCTCCTGCCTCCAGAGCTCCTTAACGACCCGATACTTTATCCAGCGCAAGAATTGCTGGATGCCCTGGAGTTTGGAGCAGCCGCAACCCTTACCGACCCGAATCGCGCGGAGCTACTAGCGCGGTTTAAATCGGCCTAAGGACCCACGCAGGCAACGATCAAGTAGGGGGAGTGCTGGCGTGGCTATAAGATTGCCGGAGCGCTGGATTGGCAGAATTATGTTGATGCCGGCGACCTTGTGGTTTGGCTTCATGCTCGTTCTCCCCCTGCTCGTCGTTCTTGTTTTCAGTTTTGGCGAGCGGGGTGCGGCTGGGGGGTATGTCCCAGCCTTCACTTTTGACCAATACGCAAACCTGCCCGCCCGTTTTACCGCCTTCAAGAACACACTCATTTTGGCCCCACTGGGGACTATTGCGGCTCTCCTGTTCGCCTATCCACTTGCATACTATCTTGCGGTCAAGGTGAGCCCGAGGCTCAAGACAGTATTGCTGATCTTGGTCATCGTTCCCTTTTGGACCAGCCTATTGATCCGGACTTATGCTTGGATTTTCATCCTCGGTGGGCGCGGTATTCCCTTTCTTCTCGACCTCGTCGGGATCGAGGATGTGCGTTTGATCAATACGCCCTTTTCGGTTTTGGTCGGGATTATCTACGGCTATCTGCCACTGATGGTTTTCCCCATCTACGTCAGCCTTGAAAAGCTTGATCTGCGCCTGCTGGAGGCCTCAAGCGATCTTGGGTCTACGCCTTTTCGAACCTTTTTGCAGATCACCTTGCCGCTTTCTATTCCAGGGATCGCGACCGGGTGTATGCTCGTATTCATCCTCTTGATGGGTGAATTCCTGATCCCTGCATTTTTGGGGGGCGGTAAGGTATTTTTTATTGGCAACGCGCTCGTCGACCTCTTCCTGCAATCGCGGAACTGGGCCTATGGGTCGGCCGTTGCGACCACACTGGTCGTGATAATGTTGATCGTCGTCACTGTCTATATGCGCCTCATGAAGCGCGTCGCGGCACACCGCGACGACGTATCGCTGGTATAGGTGGTAAAGCCGATGCGTCTATATGCCTTTGCGATTTATCTCTTCCTCTACATTCCCATTGGGATCATTGTTGTCTTCAGTTTCAATTCTGGGCGGCACGCGAGCGATTTCCAGGGCTTCTCCACGAAATGGTATGGCATCGCCTTATCTAATCCCTTCGTTGTGGAAGCTCTAACGACAAGTTTGACCGTCGCCTTTTGCACGGCAGTCCTAGCGACCGTTATCGGCACGATGGCCGCTCTTTCGCTGCAGCGTCTTCGGGGAAGGCTGCGTGCTTTTTATGATGGCATGATCTACGTCGCGATTATGATACCGGGGATCGTGATCGGCATCGCGACACTTATCGCCCTGGTAACCCTTTTCAAATTCCTGAATCCCCTTCTAGAGATGCTTTGGTTTTCCAGCACCGAAAAACCGCCGAGGCTTAATCTTGGTTATGGGTCGCTGATCGCAGCCCATACGCTTTTCACCATGGCTCTGGTCATTGTCATTATCCGGGCCAGGATGGCTGGTATGGATAGGGCTTTGATCGAGGCTTCCGCCGATTTGTACGCGACACCTTGGCGAACCTTTTGCCAGGTCACTCTGCCACAGCTGTCCCCAGCAATTCTTGCCGGCTTCCTGCTGAGTTTCACCTTCAGCTTCGATGACTTCATCATTGCCTTTTTTGTGGCCGGCGCTGAAACGACGCTCCCGATCTATGTCTTTTCGTCGATCCGGCGCGGCGTCACGCCGGAGATCAATGCCATCGGCTCGATGGTTCTTGCGGTTTCCCTCATTCTTTTAATTGCAGCCCAGGTGCAGTTGCGGGGCAAGAGTAAACGCTAAATCTCCGATCCAACCGAGGAGGGCTTTTGTGCGAGAAGTTCAATGTGTCTGGCAGGCCGAGGCCATCTTAGGCGAGGCGCCCTTTTGGGACGCGAACGAGAGGGTGCTTTACTGGGTTGATATCAGTGGAAAGGCTGTCCTTCGATGGAACCCGGCCACAGGCGGACGGGACT
>CAXMNO010000275.1:0-7814 GCA_964194655.1 uncultured Acidimicrobiia bacterium | reverse complement strand
CCCCATGGCCTGTGGTTTCCGGTCGATGTTTCAACAGCCTCAAGAGCGACCATCGGTGGCATGACGGCCAACAATTCCTGCGGCAGTCGCTCTATTCGCTACGGGCTGATGCGCGACAACGTTCTTGGCGTAGATGCCATTCTTGCCAACGGCGATGAGCTGCAATTCGGTCCTATGGAAGGCGATCTCATCACAAGCAACAGAGGCCTGGAAGGCGACGCCTTGGTCCGCGACCTCCTGACATTGGGCGAACGCGAGGCAGTCGAGATCGCAACTCGTTTCCCAAAGGTTATGCGGCGGGTCGGGGGGTATAATATTGACGCGCTCACACCGAACGGTGAGGGAAATAATCTGGCTCACCTACTGGTAGGGTCAGAGGGAACGCTTGCTTATTCTACTGCGATCAGACTGAAACTCTCCCCCCTTCCAGCCAACAAGGTTTTGGGTGTTTGCCACTTCTCCAGCTTTTACGAGGCTATGGAGGCGGCTCAGCATTTGGTCACTCTAGGCCCCACAGCGGTCGAGCTGATCGACCGCACGATGATCGACTTGGCGCGCGACATTCCGCTCTTCCGCCCCACTGTCGATAAATTCGTCCGCGGCGCGCCCGATGCCATACTCCTTGTGGAGTTTGCGGAGGAAGACCAGGGGGAAAACCTTCGTCGCTTGAAGGCACTTGGGGAAATGATGGGCGACCTCGGATTTGCTTGGGATAATCCTGAACCCAAATGCGGTGGTGTTGTGGAGGCAACCGAGCACAGCTTTCAGTCGGCAATCTTCGAAGTCCGCAAGGCTGGCCTCAACATCATGATGTCGATGAAGGATGCGGGAAAGCCTGTCTCCTTCGTCGAGGACTGTGCGGTGGAACTGAAAGATCTTGCCGACTACACGGCGAATTTGACGGCAATCTTTTCCAAGTATGGAACAAGGGGGACTTGGTACGCCCACGCCTCCGTCGGGTGCCTGCATGTGCGCCCCGTCCTCGACATGCGCCAAACAGAAGACGTGAAGGCCATGCGGGCAATCGCGGAAGAGGCTTTTGACATGGTTCTCGCCTACAAAGGCTCCCATTCCGGCGAGCACGGCGATGGTCTTGTGCGTTCCGAATTCCACGAAAAGATGTTCGGCGCGCGCATGGTCGAAAACTTCCGTGAAGTTAAGAAACACTTCGACCCGGACCACCTCTTCAACCCCGGCAAGATCGTCGATCCGCCAAAGATGGATGACCGGCAACTCTTCCGCTATGCGCCCGATTACCGGGTCGAAGACTTTAAGACTGAGCTCGATTGGTCTCCCTGGCCGGGTGCCGGTGGCGGGTTTCAGGGTGCCGTTGAGATGTGCAACAACAATGGCGCCTGCCGGAAGCTCGAAGGCGGCGCGATGTGCCCATCCTACCGCGTAACGCGCAACGAGCGCGACTTAACCCGTGGCCGCGCCAACACCTTGCGCCTGGCAATTTCAGGACAGTTAGGGCCTGGTGCCTTCACCTCCGACGAAATGGCGGAAACTTTGAGGTTTTGCGTCGGCTGCAAGGCTTGCAAGCGCGAGTGCCCGACCGGTGTGGACATGGCCAAGATGAAGATCGAGGTCGCAGCTGCCAGGGCTAAGGTGGTAGGGCTTTCGCTTCATGAAAAGTTGGTTGCCTGGCTACCGCGTTATGCGCCGATTGCAGCCTCACTCCCTTGGGTTATGAACTTGCGCGACCAACTTCCAGGCCTCGCTAGCCTATCGGAAGCACTCGCTGGTTTCAGCAAGGACCGCCCACTCCCCAAATGGCGCGGCGATATCGATAGACCGCCTGAGGCCACCGGACCGGTCGACGGAAAGGAAGTCATTCTCTTCGGTGACACCTTCAACACTTACTTTGAAAGTGAAAACCTGAAAGCCGCGCGACGCGTTTTGGTCGCTGCAGGTTTTCGCGTGCTTGCCCCTCGCCCGCAAAATGGTGGGGGCCGCCCTCTTTGCTGCGGGCGAACCTTCTTGACGACAGGCCTCGCGGAGAAAGCGCGCGAAGAAGCACGCCGCCTCATCGCCGCATATCTGCCTTACGCGAAGCGTGGTGTGCCGATTATTGGCTTGGAGCCGAGTTGCCTTTTGACGCTGCGTGACGAACTTCCTGCCTTGCTGCCGAATGACGACGCAAAGACCATCGCCTCTAGGGCATTGCTTTTCGAGGAATTTTTAGCGGAGGAGGATTTGCAGCTCGACCTCAATCCCTTACCGCGAAAGGCGCTCCTCCACGGCCATTGCCACCAGAAGGCCTTTAGCGCCATGGGCGCGGTTGAGAAGACCTTGGGACTTATCCCAGATCTTTCCATTGAGGTGATGGAGGGAAGTTGCTGCGGTATGGCTGGTGCTTTCGGCTACGGAAAAGAGACCTATGACATCTCCATGAAAATGGCGGAATTGAGCCTCCTCCCCAGGGTGCGCGATGCCGATGCGGAGAGCTTGCTCGTGGCCGATGGAATCTCTTGCCGTCACCAAATTTGGGATGGGGCGGGGCGTGAAGCCATCCACGTTGCACGCGTTCTGGAAATGGCGCTTCCAGAGGACTCTATCAATGAATAGAAAAGGAGGAGCGTAAAAAATGTCCGTGCTTGAATCCATAGAATCAATCGTACGCCGCTCTCTCCACGACGAACTGGTCGAGCGTTTGCAGACGATCATCGTCGAAGGCGACCTTGCGCCCGGATCCAAAATTCCAGAGAAGGAGCTTTGCGCGAAGTTTGGCGTCTCCCGCACGCCTATGCGTGAGGCCCTGAAGGTTTTAGCCTCTGAAGGCCTCATTACGCTCACACCCAATCGCGGTGCTTGGGTCAGCCCAATCACGTTAGCCGATCTTGAGGAGGTCTTCCCCGTCATGGGCGCCTTGGAGGCGCTATCGGGCGAAATGGCTTGCGAGAAGATGGCTGAGAGCGAGATTGCGCGCGTTCGAAAACTGCACGATAAAATGGTCGCCCATTACCGCGCGGGCGAACTTCCCGCCTACTTCCGTCTCAACCAGGAAATTCACGAGGCAATCTTGAATGCGGCTGCGAACCCCACTCTCTCCGCCCAATACCGTATGCTGGCTTCTCGCGTGAGGCGTGCACGCTATATGGCCAACATGTCGAAAGAACGCTGGGCAAAGGCTGTTGCTGAGCACGAGGAGATAATTACCGCCCTTGAAGCCCGCGACGGCTCCAAACTCGCCGAGATCCTAAAGCGGCATCTGGCCAATAAATTCGCAACCGTTCGCGAATGGCTGGAGAACAATGCAACCCCGGAAATCTCGGGGTAAAGAAATCGCCCAGGCATGGATCCAAATCAACCCATTCACTGGCATTATAACTGGATTACTCAAATGAGGCTGGGCACAAGCGGGCTCGCAGCGAGCAAGACAGCGTCATGTTCATGGTAACGCCGGAACAGATTACGCAGTTTCAAAACGACGGCTATCTTATCGTCGAGAACATTATCGACAAGGATACCATCGAGGTGCTTCATTCCTGTTTTGAGAGGCTTTTCCGGGGCGAATTCGAGACCGGGATTACACCCGATGAGGTCAACTGGCAGGAAGGCGCGAGCGACGCCACGCTGACCCGTCAGATCTGCAACGGCTGGAAGGCCGACCGGGCCATTGCGCGGGTGGTTTTACGTCAGGACCTGGGCGAGGCCGTCGCGCGACTGGGGGACTGGCCGGGTGCACGGATCATGCAGGACAACGTTGTGTGGAAGCCGCAAAACACCCGCTCACTTGGTCACCATCAAGACAACGCTTATCTCTCATGGTTCACCCCCTCGGAGCTGCTCAGTTGCTGGATTGCACTCGACGACACGACGGCGGCAGGGGGTACTATCGAGTTCGTGCGCGGTTCTCACAAATGGCGCCACAGCAAGCCGGTGGGTGAATTCCACGGCCCAGAAGATTACCGCAAACATATGGAGGCGGCGGCTGCAATCGAAGGGGTGGAGCCGGAAATTTTCTACGTTGAAGTACCCAAGGGCGGTGGTTCTTTCCATCATGGCTGGACCTGGCACGGTTCTGGCCACAACAGATCGCCTCAACCTCGGCGCTCGCTCGTGCTGCACGCCATGCGATCCGACGCCCGGTTCGCGCCCGCTCATCTGGATGAAGGCATAGGTCCCATCTACGCTCGCTACAAGCACCTCGCGGACAACGAAATCGACGAAAACTACTTTCCTGTATTATGGCGTGACGATGGCTACCGTACGCCTGCCATCGAAACATATTTAGGGATGGAATGACGGCAAAGGCCCGATAGAGAAATTTGAACCTATCTGGGAATAAGCAACCTAGAGCACGTTTAATAATTTCCGAATCATTAAACGTGCTCTAAGCCATTGTTGTCGCGCGCTTTGCGAGCGCAAAACCGCACACACTTTTGCTGAAAACGCTCTAGTTCGGTTTCCGCCCACCCAACTCTGCAGTGATGCGTCCTGCCATCCCTGCTACCTGCTCGCCAAGTTTCAAGAGACGGTCGTCGGTCATACGAGCCGTAGGTCCTGAAAGGGAGAGACCGCCAAGCGCCTCGCTCTGCTCATCATAGATCACGGCTGCAACGCACCTGAGGCCCACCGCGTTTTCCTCATCATCGACGGCATAGCCACGTTGGCGAATATCACCGAGATCGGTCAAAATCCGCGGCATTGTGTCCAGCGTCTTTTCCGTCTCGCGCGGGAGGCCGAACTTCTTCAAGATCTTCTCCACCTCCCTCTCCGCAAAGGTGGCAAGCAGCGCCTTACCGACACCAGAACAATGCATCAAGACATGGCCACCAGGCCGGGTGATGGCCCGCATCAGCTTGTGGCATTCCACTTGCGCCAAATAGACAACTTCGCCCCGGTTTTCGACTGCAAGATTGACGGTCTCGCCACACTCTTCCATCAGTTGCCGCATAAAGGGTTTAGCCACTGTGACGATGTCGCGCGTGCGAACAAAGCTGTTGCCGGCAACAAACGCCTGCACGCCAACAGACCAAAGTCCGGTGCTTTGATCAAAGCGGACGTAGCGATTTTCTTCTAACGTGGTGAGGAGCCGGTGCGCGGTCGATGTTGCCAGACCAACGCGGTGGGCCACCTCCGTTAGGCGGAGGCCCGTATGCTCATCGTCGGCAAGGGTATTCAAAATACTAAGCGCACGGGAAAGGGACTGAACCTGTCCGCCATGTCGAGCAGCAACAGGTGCGGCGCGTTGGTTATCTGGCTTCTTACTCTGGGTATTCTCTGCCATGACCGGTTCACCTGCTCTCATTCGTTGTGGGACACCTTTTATTTTACGCAAAAATTCGGACGTTCCTCAGATCCTGCGACTTCGCCCCTCGCCACAAATAAAAACCATCGTGACAAGAAAAGCTCCCCTGCCTAAGCAGCCGCAGCCTCAATCAAACCATACCGCTTCAATTCTAGCCGGCGAGCATGCAAAATCGGTTCAGTGTAGCCAGCGGGCTGATTGCGCCCCTCGAAGATCAGATCTTGAGCTGCTAGATAAGCGATGCGGCGGAAGTTTTGACCGATTTTTTCATAAGACCCGTTGCACCGGTTCTGCTGATCGACAACATTGACCATTTTCTCCAAAGTGTCACGCACCTCGGCCTCGCTGCAAATTCCGTGGTGCAGCCAGTTAGCCACAAACTGACTTGAAATACGCAACGTCGCGCGATCCTCCATAAGCCCAACATTGTTGATATCGAGGACCTTTGAGCAGCCGATACCTTGGTCGATCCAGTGAACGACATAACCTAGGAGGCCTTGGATATTTTTCTCCAGCTCTTCGCGGATTTCCTCTTTCGACCAGTTGGGGTTCTCAGCCACGGGGATTGTGAGGATGTCGTCCAAGGCTGCACGTGATTGGCCTTTCAGCTCTTCCTGGCGGGCCAGCACGTCAACTTGGTGATAGTGGATGGCGTGAAGAACAGCAGCCGTCGGCGATGGCACCCAGGCAGTATTCGCACCGGCTTGCGGGTGGACTGCTTTTTCATCCAGCATTGCCGCCATCTTATCTGGCATGACCCACATGCCCTTGCCGATTTGCGCACGGCCAGGCAAGCCGCAGGCGAGGCCCGTATCGACATTCCAATCCTCATACGCGCCAAGCCAAGTCGACTTCTTCATGTCGTCCTTACGCAGCATGGGGCCTGCTTCCATGGCGGTGTGGATCTCATCGCCCGTCCGGTCGAGGAACCCTGTATTGATGAAGGCAATACGCTTCAAGGCGGCGCGGATGCACTCTTTCAAGTTCACCGTCGTGCGGCGTTCTTCATCCATGATGCCGATCTTGAGCGTATTGGGCGCCAATCCCAAAAGCTCCTCTACCCGGGTGAAGAGCAAGTCGGCAAACGCGACCTCTTCGGGTCCATGCATCTTCGGCTTGACGATGTAGACCGAGCCGAGCTGTGAATTCTTGCCCGCAGCAGGGCCTTTAAGATCGTGCAGGGCTATTAACGAGGTGCAAAGAGCATCGAGAATGCCTTCAGGCACCTCCTCGCCATCGGCACCCAAAACCGCAGGCGTCGTCATCAAGTGGCCAACGTTACGCACCAGCATCAAGCTGCGCCCTTGCAAGCTAAACTCTTCACCCTTTGGCGATAGATAGGTGGGATCGGCGTTCATTGTCCGTGTGACCCGCTTGCCGCCCTTCTCGAACTCCGCCTTCAGATCGGCCTTCATCAAACCCAGCCAATTGCGGTAGACGTCGACTTTGTCCACGGCGTCGACGGTGGCGACGGAGTCCTCGCAGTCCATGATGGTTGAGACCGCAGCTTCCATAAACACATCGGCGACACCCGCTGTATCCAGCTTCCCAACAATATGATCGCGGTCGATGACGATCTCGACGTGGAGATTATTGTTCTTCAACAATATCGCGCTCGGCTGCGTTGCCTCACCACGATAACCGGTGAACTGATCCTGGTTTTGGAGAGCGCCAAAGGTACCGTCCCCGAAAACTACCTGAAGGGAGCCCGATGCGAGCTTATAAGCGCTGACATCGGCATGTGATTTCCCATCGCGGAGCGGCACTGCACAATCAAGAAAATTGCGCGCGAAGGCGATGACCTTCTCTCCCCTGCGTGGGTTGAATTCGCTCCCACGTTCCGCCCCATCATCCTCAGGAATGACATCGCTGCCATAAAGACAGTTATAAAGGCTTCCCCAGCGTGCATTTACCGCATTCAGCACATAGCGGGCATTGGTCAGGGGAACGACAAGCTGCGGCCCTGGAATTTCGGCGATTTCCGCATCGACGTTCTCGGTCTCGACGGAAAAGTCGTCGCCCTCTGGGAGCAGATAGCCGATTTCGGTGAGGAACTCTTTATACGCGGCCATATCCAGCTTTTGGCCGCGCTTTTCACGATGCCAGGCATCGATTTCACGCTGAAGGCGGTCTCTCTTATCCAGTAAAAGCCGGTTGATTGGCGTCAAGTCGCGGAAGATCGCAGCCGCACCTTCCCAAAATGCCTCAGCCTCAATCCCAGTTCCCGGTAAAGCTTCCTTCTCGATGAATTCAAAAAGTTGCTTATCAACACTCAAACCACTCACAACGCACCACACGGACATCATCGGAAACCTTAGATTAACTCTCGGGACAAATGGGGCGATTGAGGGCAATCCGACCCTTATCGGAAACACAACTAGGCCCAACCTCTGATTCATTCAATTTTTAAGGGGGATTATTCCACATCGTGGAAAATTCCGCCGCACTCCGCAGTAAATCAAAGCTCTTCGCCCCTTTGCCGAAGCCCAAAAATGGCAACCCCGCGCCACCTCAACCAAGGCAACGCGGGCTCACGAGTCGATTAGGCCTTTTAAGACCG